>NZ_JBHYXZ010000013.1:0-14396 GCF_042752395.1 Actinosynnema sp. NPDC059335
GACCGGTCCAGGGTGCGGCCGGCACCAGCAGCGTGGTGATGCCCAGCTCCGCGTTCCCGTGCGAATCATTGGTGCGGTAGGACACCTGCCAGGCGCGCACCTGGACGCCGTGGTGGACCGGCTGGTCGCCGACCTCGGCGTCGGCTACCTCAAGCTCGACTACAACGTGGACCCCGGCGCGGGCACCGACGTCGCCGCCGACAGCCCCGGCGCGGGCCTGCTCGCGCACAACCGCGCCCACCTGCGGTGGCTGGACCGGCTGCTCGACCGGCACCCCGACCTGGTCCTGGAGAACTGCGCGTCCGGGGCGATGCGCATGGACTACGCGCTGCTGTCCCGGATGCAGCTGCAGTCCACCAGCGACCAGCAGGACCCCGCGCGGTACCCGCCCATCGCGGTGTCCGCGCCGATGTCCGTGCTGCCGGAGCAGGCGGCGAACTGGGCCTACCCGCAGCCCGACCTGCCGGACGAGCTGTTCGCGCACACCCTGTGCACCGGGATGCTCGGCCGGCTCTACCTGTCCGGCCGGCTCGACCTGCTGCGCCCCGACCGGCTCCGGTCGGTGCGCGACGCGGTGCGGGTGCACCGCGACCTGCGCGCGGACCTGGCGGGCGCGGTCCCGGTCTGGCCGCTCGGCCTGCCCCGGTGGGACGACCCGTGGCTGAGCCTCGGCCTGCGCTCCGGCGACGTCACCCACGTGTGCGTGTGGCGGCGGGACGGCGACCACGTGGCGCTGTCCCTGCCCCACCTGCGCGGCCGGCACGTCGACGTCGACCTGCTCTACCCGCGCGACCTGCCCGCCTGGACCCACGTCTGGGACCCCGGCGCGGGGTCGCTGACCGTCACGCCGGTTCGCGCCGACACCCCGTCCGCGCGCCTGTTCCGCATCACCGCCGGTCCGGCGTCACCGGCCACGGGTGGAGCGGGAACCGGCGGCGCGGTCGAATGACCCCCACCCGACAGGAGCACCGATGCGAGACGCACCGACCGCGCCCACGACGACCGAGGAGCTGCGGGTCGACCTCGGCTCGCCGACCGGTCCCTTCCGCGGCGGCGCGACCGGCGTCCTCTACGGCCTCGGCGATCCGGGCGTCCCGTCGCACGACCTGATCGCCGGCATGCGGCCGCGCACGGTGTCCCAGAAGGCGCCGGACGGCGAGCAGCACCCCAACGGCGACGCCCTGGCGGTGGCGGACGGCTTCTTCGCCGCGGGCGGCGGGGAACTGCACGTCTACGCGCAGGACGTCTACCGGAGCTGGCCCTACGAGAACCTCGGCATCGACGACTACGTCGCGCGGTTGCGGCCCCGGCTGGCGCGGGTCGCCGCCCGGCCCGACCGCGACCGGTTCGTGTGGACGATCTTCAACGAGCCGGACTTCATCTGGTACGCCGACCGGGACGCCGACCGCGACCGGTTCCTCGCCGACTGGACCACCGTCCACCGGCTGGTGCGGTCCGTGCTGCCCGACGCCCGCATCGCCGGGCCCGGCGAGACCCGCTACCGGCCGGACCACCTCCGCGACTTCCTGGTCCACGCCAAGGCGCACGACGTGCTGCCCGACATCGTCACCTGGCACGAACTGGGCCCGGACTCCCTCTCGACCTACCGCGCCCACCACGCCGACTACCGGGCGCTCGAACGGTCGCTGGGCCTCGCGCCGCGGCCGGTCAACATCAACGAGTACGCCAACCGGCGCGACACGTCGGTGCCCGGCCGACTGGTCCAGTGGCTCGCCATGCTGGAGGACACCAAGGTCGACGGGCAGATGGCGTACTGGACGGTCGCGGGCAACCTCAGCGACCACGCGGTGCGCACCGCCCGCGCCAACGGCGGCTGGTGGCTGGCGAAGTGGTACGCGGACCTGTCCGGCGACACGGTCCGGGTCACCCCGCCCAGGCCGGGCACCCGCGACACGCTCCAGGGCCTCGCCGCGCTCGACCGCGCCGACGCCAGGGCGAC
Organism: Actinosynnema sp. NPDC059335; assembly: GCF_042752395.1. Taxonomy (NCBI): domain Bacteria; kingdom Bacillati; phylum Actinomycetota; class Actinomycetes; order Pseudonocardiales; family Pseudonocardiaceae; genus Actinosynnema; species Actinosynnema sp. NPDC059335. The sequence goes on from NZ_JBHYXZ010000013.1 coordinate 1,961, forward strand.
CGTCCTGCTCGGCGGCACCGCCAACCCGGTCGACGTGGTGGTGACGGGCCTGGACCGGGGGCTGTTCGGCGGACAGGTGGACGTGCGGATCTCCCGGACCGGGTGGTCGGGCTACGAGGGCGACGCGGGGCAGCCGCCCGTGGTCGCGGCGGACCGGATCCGCGTGGTCGACGGCGGGGTCACGATCGCGGTGCCGGGCGGCGACCCGCTGGCCGCGCACCGGGTGGTGATCACCCCGGCCGGTCCCGGCGCGCCACCGCGGGCCGACGCGCCGTGGCGGGCGAGCCACGAGGCCGAGGCCGGCACGGTCGAGCACGCGGTCGTCGCCACCCGCGACGACGGCTCCGGCTCGCACGAGATGGCCCAGCGGTACACCACGTCGGGCGGCGCCGACGTGCGGTCCCTGCGGGAGCCGGGTTCCCGCGTGACGGTCGACGTGGACGTGCCCCGGGACGGCGCGTACCGGCTCGGCGTGTTCTACGGCACGGACGGGTTCGTCGGCCGGCTGGCGCTCTACGTGGACGACGCGCACGTGCGGGACCTGATCTTCCCGGCCACGCTCGCCGCGGACTACCGGGGCAGGCTCGACACGGACCTGTCGCTCACCGCGGGCCGGCGCCGCGTCTCCCTGCGCGCCACCGGGCCCGACGGGTTCCTCGGCGCGCCGGCGGACGTGGCGCTGGACCGGTTCGACCTCACCGAGGTCGCCGGTCCCGAGCGGACGGTGTACCCGCTCGCCGAGTCACGCCGGTCCGGCGGTTCCGTGGACCGCGGCGAGCGCGCGCTGCGGCTCGGCGTGCCCGACGCGGTCGTGCTGGACCCCGGCGACTCGGTGACCACGTACGTGTCCGCCGCCGAGGACGGCTACCACGCCCTGTCCGCCACCTGGCTCGCCGTCGCCCGCGCCACGCTCGGCCTCACGTTGTCCGGCCGCCGGGCGCTCGGCGGCGACCTGACCGCCGAGCGGGAGGGCGCGTGGTCGGGCGAGGTGACCGCGCACCTCAAGGCCGGCATCACCGAGGTCGTCCTGACCAACGAGAGCCCCGCGCCGCTCGTGCTGGGCACGCTGACCTGCCTGCGCGACGCCGCCGCCGACCGGCACGCCGTCCGGGTCGAGGCCGAGGACGGCCGGCTCGGCGGGGGAGCGGTGGTGACGCCGGGGCCGTGGGCGTCCGGCGGCGCGTACGTGGCCCGGCTCGGCCGCGGCGGCACGCTGACCGTCCCGCGCCCCGCCGGGTTCGGCGCGGGCCGGTACCACCTGACCGTCGCCTACGCCCACGCCGAGAAGGAGACCGGCCACCTCTACAACACCGACGCGGTCACCCGGTTCCTCGACGTGGTGGAAGCCGGCGGCGGCACGACCCGCGCGCCGTACCGCCACAACTACACCTGGGACGGCTTCTGGCCGGAGACCTCGCCGCTCGACCTGGTCACCGACGACGGCGACCTCACCTTCGGCAACGCCGGCGGCCACGGCCCGAACGTCGACTGGGTCCGACTCGCGCCGCTCGTGCTCCACCCCGGGACGAGGGCGATCCCGGTCGGGACCGGCGCCGACAGCACCTGAGCGGCACGGCGTCGCGCGCCGACCCGGTGCCGCGGTCGTAGGCGGTGGCGTAGACGAACAGTTCCGGGCGGTGGGCAGCGCCGCGGCCGGTGAGCAGGTCACCGGGGTGCGTCGACCGTCGCGGTCTCGACCGTCCAGGCGCGTGTCCGCTCGCTCAGGGTGACGCCGAGGCCGGGCCGGGCCGACAGGTGCATCCGCCCGCCGCTGATCTCCAGCCGTTCGTTGAACAGGGGGTGCAGCCAGTCGAAGTGCTCCACCCACGGCTCGCGCGGGTAGGCGGCGGCGAGGTGGACGTGGATCTCCATGGCGAAGTGGGGCGCGAGCTGGAGGTGGTGGTGGTCGGCGAGGGTGGCGAGCCTGAGGAACTGGGTGATGCCGCCGACGCGCGGCGCGTCCGGTTGCAGCACGTCCACCGCGCCGGCCCGGATCAGCTCGTGGTGCTCGGCCACGCTGGTCAGCATCTCACCGGACGCGACGGCCGTGTCCAGCGACCGGGCCAGCTCCGCGTGGCCCTCGACGTCGTAGGCGTCCAGCGGCTCCTCGATCCACACCAGGTCGAACTCCTCCAGCGCCCGGCACACGCGCGCGGCGGTGGGCCGGTCCCACTGCTGGTTCGCGTCCACCATCAGCGGCACGCCCGCGCCGAGGTGCTCCCGGACGGCGGCGACCCGGCGCAGGTCCTCGGCGGCGTCCGGCAGCCCGACCTTGATCTTGATGCCGCCCACGCCCGAGTCGAGGGTGCGGTCGGCGTTGTCCTTGATCCGCTCCACGCTCTCGTGCAGGAAGCCGCCGGAGGTGTTGTAGCAGCGCACGGAGTCGCGGTGCGCGCCGAGCAGCTTGGCCAGCGGCAGGCCGGCGCGCTTGGCCTTGAGGTCCCACAGCGCGATGTCGAACGCGGCCAGCGCCTGGGTGGCCGCGCCGCTGCGCCCGACCGAGGCGCCCGCCCACACCAGCCTGCTCCACAGCCGGCCGATGTCGTTCGGGTCCTCGCCGATCAGCTCCGGGGCGACCTCCCGGGCGTGCGCGAACTGCGCCGGGCCGCCGGCGCGCTTGCTGTAGCCGAACCCGAGCCCCTCCCACCCCGCCTCGGTGCGGATCTCGGCGAACAGCAGCGCGACCTCGGTCATCGGCCGCTGCCGGCCGGTGAACACCTTCGCGTCGCTGATCGGGGTGGGCAGCGGCAGCCGCACCGAGGACAACGCCACCGAGCTGATCCGGTCGCTGACGGCGGGGCTGGAGGACATCGGGCTCCTTCGGTCGGGGGTGGGTCAGGCGACGCGGCGCACCAGGTCGGTGAGCCGGGCCAGCTCGTCCTCGGTGAGGTCGCTCAACGGCGGGCGCACGCGGCCGCCGTCCCGGCCCACCGCGGTGAGCCCGGCCTTCACGATCGACACCGCGTACCCGCGGGCGCGGTCGCGCAGGTCCAGGTAGGGGAGGACGAAGTCGGCCAACATCCGGTACACGGCGGCCCGGTCCAGGGCGCGGACCGCGGCGTAGAACCGCAGCGCGAACTCGGGCACGAAGTTGAACAGCGCCGACGAGTACGTGGTGACGCCGAGCTGGAGCAGCGGCAGGGCGAACGTCTCCGCGGTGGGCAGGCCCCCGATGTAGATCAGCCGGTCGCCGACGCGGGCGTAGGTCCGGGTCATCCGCTCGATGTCCCCGATGCCGTCCTTGAGCCCGATGAGGTTGGGGTTGCGGTCGGCCAGCTCGGCGACGGTGGCGTCGGTGAGCACGGCGTTGGCCCGGCTGTAGACGATCACGCCCAGCCCGGTGGCCCGGCACACCGCGGAGACGTGCTCGACCAGACCGCGCTGGTCGGTCTCGGTGAGGTAGGGCGGGAACAGCAGGACGCCGGCGGCGCCCGCGTCCTCGGCGGCCCGCGCCTGGGCCGCGGACACGACGGTGGCCCCGGTGGCGGGCGCGACGACCGGCACCCGGCCGCCGACCTCGTCCACGGCCACCCGGACGACCCGGTCGACCTCGGCGGGGCTGAGCGAGAAGCCCTCGCCCGTGCCGCCCGCGGCGAACAGCCCGGCCACGTCGAAGCCGGCCTGCCAGGACAGGTGCTCTCGGTAGCGGGCCTCGTCGAACCGCAGGTCGGCGTCGAAGTGGGTGACCGGGAAGGAGAGCAGCCCGGAGGCGAGCCGGTCGGCGAGGGAGGCTGGGTGCGTCACGGCCCCCAAGCTATGGACCAGGGGCGATGCTTGTCCAAGAGTAGTTCGGCATTGCGTGATACCGCGAGAGCATCACCGGAACGGCGTGCGGCCCTCCAGCACGCTCAACGTCCGCCACAGCGCCGGGTTCGCGCAGGCGCGCAACCACAGCAGGTGCAGCTCCACCGGCTCGGCGACCGCGGCGTCCAGCCGCGCGAACCCCACGCCGTCGATGCGCAGCCGGGCCGCGGACTCCGGCACGAACGCGATCCCGCGACCGGCCGCGACCAGCCACAGCATGGTGAGCACCTGGCCCACCGTGTGCACGGTGTTCTCCGGCGCGATCGGCACCGTGCGCACGACCAGGTCGTAGAAGTAGCGGGCGTCGGTGGGCGAGTGCATGATGACCGGCTCGCGGACCACGTCGGCGGGCGTCGCGTCCCGGCCGAGCGCGAGCAGGCGGTGGCCGGCGGGCACGGCGACCAGCAGCCCCTCCCGGTAGAGGAGCCGGGAGCCGAAGGTCGAGTCGTCGACCGGCGGGCGGCCCAGCCCGAGGTCGATCTCCTCGTTGGCCAGCCCGGCGACCTGCTCGCGCGTCACCATCTCGGCCAGCTCCACGTCCACGTCGGGCAGGTGGCCGGCCAGCTCGTCCAGCAGCCGGCCGAGGATGCCGTAGGTCGCCGACGCGGTGAAGCCGACCCGCACCACGCCGCTGGACCCGGAGGACACCCGTCGGGCCAGCTCGGACGCGGTCTCGGCCAGCGACAGCAGCCGCCGCGCCTCCAGGAGGAACACCTCGCCCGCCGCGGTGAGCGTGACCCGCCGGTTGTCCCGGATCAGCAACCGCGCCCCCACCGCCCGCTCCAGCTTCTGGATCTGCCTGCTCAGCGGCGGCTGCGTCATGGCGAGCCGGGCGGCGGCACGGCTGAAGTGCAACTCCTCCGCGACGGCTACGAAACCCCGTAGCTGCTCCAGCGTGAACGCCATGCGGGCAAGGTATCAACCCTGGTCACGCGCGGTGTGGCAGGCGAACATGGGGACATGGGCCTGCCGCGCCGCACCTTCGCCCCCTTCCTGGCCGTGCTCCTGCTCTGCGGTCTGGCGACGCCGCCCGCGGGCGCCGCCACCGCCGTCAAGGTGTTGCAGATGAACCTGTGCAACAGCGGCGTGGCCGGCTGCTACCAGGGTGGGCGGGCGGTGGACGAGGCGGTGACCATGATCGGCCGCCGGGCGCCGGACGTGGTGTTGGCGAACGAGGTGTGCCTGTCCGACGTGCCCCGGCTGACCGCCGCCGTCGGCCCGGCCGCCGGATACCGGTTCGCGTTCGCGCGGCGCGAGCCCACGGGCGCGAACATCGAGTGCACGGACGGCAGGGGCGCCTACGGCAGCGCGGTCATCGTCAAGGAGGGCGTCCGGAGCGGCGGTGACGGCACGTACACCGCGCAGGACGGCGGCACCGAGGTCCGCGCGTGGGCCTGCGCGCTGAGCGGCGTGCGCGGGTTCACCGCCTGCACCACGCACCTGAGCACGACCGGCACGACCGCGTTGGCGCAGTGCCGGGAGCTGGTGCCCGCGATCCCGCTGTCCTTCGACCCGACCGGTTCCGCGACGACCCGGCACGTCGTGGCCGGCGACCTGAACCTGCGCTACAGCCCCGGCTCGGCCACGAACGCGCAGAACTGCGTGCCGTCCGGCTGGTTCCGCAAGGGCGACGGCGACGTGCAGCACGTCATCGCCCGCACGCTGACCTTCGTGTCGACCGAGACCTACGCGATGTACCGGACGGACCACCCGGCGTTCGTCGTGAACTACGCGTTCTGACGCGCCGGTCCGACGGGCCGCAGCCCTCCGCCCGCCTCGATCTCCGGCCGCAGGGAGTAGACGAACCGGTCCGGCCGCAACACCGCCACCTCCGTGCCGTGCCGGGCGAACCAGGCGGTCAGCGCGCCGTCCACGTCCACCACCGACGTCACCCCGGCGGTGTCGTCGTCGGGACTCCGCAGCACGCGGACGAACCGCGCGGGCGGACCCTGCCAGCCCGTCGCCGTCGCCCGGTCCACGCCCGGCCCGATCACGGTGAACTCCGCGCCCAGCAGGGAGTCGAGCGGCCGCGGCGTCGCGGAGCCCGGCACGGCCACCGCCGGCTGGGGGAACATCGTGCCCACCGGGCCGCGCCGCCTCCCGCCCGCCAGCACGCCCCGGCGCAGGGCGGGCAGCGGCTTGAACTCGAAGTGCCGCACGAAGCGCCGTACCCGCGGGACGGTCTGCGCCGCGCGCAGCACGGCGTCGCGGACCGCGGCGGCGAACCGGTCGCGCACCAGGAACACCCGGCCGAGGCCCACGCTCGTGCGCACCATCTCCTCGACGTGCGGCCGGCGTTCGGCCTCGTAGCTGTCCAGCAGGGACTCGTCCGCGTGACCGCGCAGCACCAGGCCGAGCTTCCAGGTCAGGTTCGCCGCGTCGCGCAGCCCGCTGCACAGGCCCTGGCCCAGGAACGGCGGCATCTGGTGCGCCGCGTCACCGAGCAGGAACACCCGCCCCGACCGCCAGCGCGACGCCACCAGGCGGTGGAACGTGTAGACGGTGGCCCGCGTGACGGTGAACCGCTCCGGGTCCACGTACGGGCCCACGAGCCGCGCGATGGTGTCGTCCCGGGTCATCTCCTCGGCGGTCTCGCCCGGCCGGAGCATGAACTCCGCCCGGTAGGTGTCGAACGCGCCCGGCGACACGAACGCCGGGCGCCGCCAGTCGCACACGAACCGCGTGGTCGGCACCCGGACCGCCCCCGGCTCCACCGAACCGGACACCGCCAGCCACGGCTCGCCGTAGGACGACCCGGACAACCCGATCCCGGCCGCCGCCCGGGTGGCGCTGCGCGCGCCGTCGCACCCCAGCACGTAGCGGGCGCGGACGGTCTCCCGCTCGCCGGTCCGGACGTCGCGGACCACCACGTCGTCCTCGCCCAGCTCCACCAGCTCGACCCCGGTCCGCAGCTCCACGTGCGGGAACCGCGCCAAGCCCGCCCGCAGCGCCGCCTCCAGCCGGGGCTGGTCGAAGAAGTGCAGGGGACCCGCGCCGAGGCCGAAGTCGATCTCGTCCAGCGCGATCGTGGCGAACGGCCGCCCGGCCGCGTCCACGTACTCCACGGTCGAGGGCCGGTGCATGTCGCGGCCCACCGCGAGACCGGCCTGCTGGTAGATCCGCAACGCCTCGTCGTCGCACGAGAACGCCCGCGGCTGACCGTGCGGCGCGGTGGCGCGCTCCACGACCAGCGTGCGGACGCCGTGCAGGCCGAGCAGGTTCGCGGTCACCGCGCCCACGGGACCGCAACCGACAACCACCACGTCGAACTCCATGCGCCCATGTCAGCGGGCCGCTGTGGAATCCGTGTGGAGGTCGGCCTCCACACGCGCCGCCACCAGCAGCGCCCCCTGCGCGGCGGCCAGCCCGGCGGCCGCGGCCAGCTCCGCCGCGTCACCCCGGACGACGGCCCGGACCCGGCGCAGCTCGGCCACGAGCACCCGTTCCCCGGTCGCCTCCGCGAACGCCAGGCCCTCCTCCGCCAGCCGCCCGGCCTCGGCGGGCAGCCCGGCGACCAGGCACGCGTCGGCCATGGCGGCGGTGGTCACGGTGCGCGTCGACCGCAGGCCGGGCCGGTAGACCGCCGCGGCGGCGGCCCGCATCGCGTCCAGCCGGTCCGCCGCCCCGGCCCGCACGGCCGCCCACTCCGCCACGAAGTCGCCCGTCGTCACGAAGTGGCGCATGCCCTGCCGCTCGCCGATCTCCCGGCAGCGCCGCGCCGCCTCTCCGCCCAGCTCCACGTCGTGCTCCTGCATCGCCAACCACGCGGTGAACAGGGCGGCGTTGCCCCGGCCGTACGGGTCGTCGGCGCGTTCGGCGAGGTCGCGGGCGGCGTCGAGGTCCGCCCGGGCCGCCTCGCGGTCCCCGCGCAGGGACCGCACCAGCGCGCGGAACTCGTACGGGGACAGCGTGGGCGTGCGGCCCGCCTGCCCGACGAGCTGGCGCGGGTCGAGGTCGCGCAGCCGGTCGACGGCCTCGGTCAGGTCCGCGTCGGCCCCGGCGAGGCGGCCGGTGAAGTAGCCGACCACGCCGAGCAGGTACGGGCGGGCGGCCGACAGCACGCCCTCGCCGCCCACGATCCGCCGGGCCAGGTCGGCGGCGAGCCCGAACTCCGCCCGGGTGCACGCCAGCTCGCCCAGCGTCCACAACGCGGGCCGCGGGTCGGCGTCCACGCGGGGCAGCAGCGCCCTGGCCCGCGCGGCGGCCCGGTCGACGGCGTCGCCCCCGACGCCGGCGGTGATCTGGAGCAAGGCCATGCGGCGCAGGTGCACCTCCAGCTCCCGGTCGGGCGAGCCGGTCAGCAGCGGGGCGGCCCGGTCCAGGTGCGCCAGCGCGTCCTCGTAGGCCAGCCGGCGGGTGGCGTCCTCGGCCGCGCGCAGCGTCCACCGCAGGTGGTCGTCACCGCGACCCAGGCCCACCGCCTGCCCGTAGTGGTGGGCCAGCTCGGCGGGCGTCAGCACGTCGGAGCCCGCGTCGGCCAGCCGGGCGTGCAGCGCCGCGCGACGGGTCGGCGCGAGGTCGGCGTAGGCGGCCTCGGCGAACAGCGGGTGCCGGAACCGCACCACGCCGGGGCCGCCCTCCACGACCAGGTGGGCCGCGCCGGGGTGCGCGAGCCGGTGCGCCACGTCACCGCCGCACGCCCGCGCGAGCACCCGCAGCTCCAGGTCGCGGCCCGCGACGCAGAGCAGGTCCAGGCACTCGCGCGTGGCGGCGTCGAGCGCGTTCAGGCGCACCCGGACGGTGTCGCGCACACCCGGCGGCGGCGCGCCGTCGTCCGCGCTGAGCAGTTCGGTGATGAAGAACGGGTTGCCGCCGGTGCGCTCGACCAGCCCCGCCACCAGGCGCGGCGACGGCTCGACGCCGGTGCGGCCGCGCACCAGGTCCGCGACGGCGTCCGCGTCCAGCCCGGCCGGGCGCACCTGCCGGAAGCCGGGCGCGCGGGCCAGGTCGGCGAGCGTGGCGACCAGGTCGGGGTCGTGCTCGTAGGGCCGCAACGTGAGCAGCGCCAGCGTCCGTCCCGTGTGGAGCGTGGTGCTCAGGTAGCGCAGCAGCAGCAAGGAGTCGCGGTCGGCGGCGTGCACGTCGTCCAGTACGACGACCAGCCCGGCCGGCGCGGCGACCGCCCGCACCAGCTCGGCGACCGCCTCGTAGGTGCGGAACCGGGCGGCCGGGTCGACGCCGGAGTCGGCGAGCGGCCCGGCGGCGAACCCGGCCAGCGCGGGCGCGCGACCGGCCTCGCCGGCCTGGGGCAGGGCGACCAGGGCGCGCACCACCTGCGCCCACAGCCAGAACGGCGGCGCCTGGCCGAGGTCCGGGCACCGGCCCCACACGACCGGGACGCCCCGCGCCGCCGCGTGGTCGGCCACGGCGCGGGCCAGGCTGGTCTTGCCGATGCCGGCCTCGCCGACGACGGCGGCCACGCGCCCGGCGCGCGACGCCGCCGCCAGCAGCCCCCGCAACGAGGCCAGCTCGCCGTCCCGCCCGACGAGCCGGTCGCCGGCCGGCGGGACCTCGGCGGGCACGTCGTGGTCGAGGATCCGGCGGTGCAGGTCGCGCAGGTCCGCCCCCGGCTCGACGCCGTACTCCTCGACCAGCACGCGACGGCCCTCGGCGTACACGGCGAGCGCGTCGGCCTGGCGGCCGGTCCGGTAGAGCGCCAGCATGAGCTGCGCGCGGGCGCGCTCCCGTTCCGGGTGGGCCGCGACGAACCGGCGCAGCTCGGGCACGGGCGCGCGGCCGGCCGCGACGGCGGCGGCGAACCGGCCCTCCTCGGCGGCCACCCTCGCCTCGACCAGCCGCGCCACCTCGGGCCGGACGGCGGCGGCGTCGACGGGGTCACCGCGCCACAGGGCCAGCGCGTCGGCGTGGAGGCGTTCCGCCGTCACCGGGTCGGCCGCCTCGCCCGCCCGCCGCACCAGCTCGGTGAACTCCACGAAGTCGATCGCCTCGGGCGGCACGCGCAGCTCGTAGCCGCCGGGGTGGTTGAGCAGCAGCCCGCCCGACGACCGCGCCGGCCGGTCCGGCTCCAGGGCGCGGCGCAGCCCGGCCACGTACGTGCGGAGGGTGACCTCGGCGCTGGCCGGCGGCCGCCCGTCCCACAGGGCGTCGACCAGCCAGTCGGCGCGCAGCGGCTCGTTGTGCCGCAACAGCATCACCGCGAGCAGCCGCTGCTGCTTCGGCCCGCCCACCGCCACCGGCACGCCGTCACGCGTCACCCGCAACGGCCCCAACACCGCGAACCGCAACGGCGACACCCCCCGAACCGCGTGACGGCGCAGTCTACCGGCCGGCCCACGTCCGGCGCGTCGGAGCGGCGGGCGGCCGGCCGACGACAGGTGGGGCAAGAGGTCCGGGTCGTCCCCGACATCGTGCCCCTGCCCCGGCCGCGGCGTACCGGTACGCGGCGGAAGCGATCCTCAAGGACGTCGGGGACCCGTACGCCTCCTACCACCCCGGCCTGGGCGACGCGTACTCCGCCATGGCCGACGCGCAGGGCTGCCGACCCGCGCGGCCCCTCGCGGCGGCGGCCAGTTGAGACCCGAAACTTCCGCGCAACCTCTGGTAGGCGGGTTGATCGCGACCTGATAGTGGTCAGCGCTCGTCCGACGGAAGGGGTTTCCCGATGAGGTGGAGAACCGTGCTGTTGACCACCGGGCTGGTGCTCGGCCTGAGCTCCGCGCCCGCCGCCGCGGCCGAACCGGTGATCGTCGACTCCACCGAGCACGGCGGCCGCACGGTCGCCTTCACCTTCGACGACGGTCCCAACCCGGCCGACACCCCGCGCCTGCTCGACGTGCTGCGCCGCCACCACGTCAAGGCGGTCTTCTGCCTGTGGGGCGAGTACGTGGAGGCCAACCCGCAGCTCGTGCGCAAGATCGTGGCGGGCGGGCACACCCTGTGCAACCACAGCATGCGGCACGACGACATGGGCTCGTGGACGCCGGAGCAGATCGAGGCCGACCTGAAGCGGACGAGCGCCGCCATCCACCGCGCCGCGCCCGGCGTGCCGATCCGCTACTTCCGCGCGCCCTACGGGAGCTGGGGGCAGACGCCGCAGGTCGCGGCCAAGCTCGGCATGACGCCGCTCGGCTGGCGGCTCGCCATCGGCGACTGGGAGCCGCCCGGCGTCGACGAGCTGGTGCGCCGGGTGAAGGACGGCCTCACCGAGGGCGCGGTGGTGCTCCTGCACGACGGCCCCGACGACCGGGGCCAGACCGTGGACGCGGTGGCCCGGCTGATCCCCGAGCTGCGCGCCGACGGCTGGCGCTTCGACCGGCCCGCCCGGGGAGCCCGGGGGTGACGCGCGGGGGGCGGCCCGCGGCGGCCGCCGTGCTGGACCGGCCGCCGCCCACCGCGTCGGCGTCGGCGGGGGGGGTGTGGGTCGGCGCGTGGGCGACGTCGCCCACCACCGTGCCCGCCTCGGACACCACGTCGTTCGAGGACCAGACGTTGCGCCAGGTCGTGCACCTCAGCGTCGGCGGCGACACGGTGCGCGTGCGGCTGTCCAACGAGTTCGGCACGCAGCCGCTCGTGATCGGCGAGGCCCACGTCGCCCGCCGCGCCGGCACGGGTTCGGCGATCGAGCCGGGCACCGACCGGCGGCTGACGTTCGGCGGTCGCCCGTCCGCGACCCTGCCCGCCGGCACGCCCCTGCTCAGCGACCCGGTGTCGCTGTCCGTGGCGGCCGACTCGGACCTCGTGGTGAGCATCCACCTGCCCCGGCGCACGCCCGCGACCACCGTGCACGCGTTCCCCTTCCAGGACGGCTACGTGGCGGCGGGCAACGTCACCGGGCGCACCGAGATCACGCCGACCGGCGTGCTCGGCAAGTGGCACTTCCTGACCGGCGTCAGCGTCACGGGCAAGCGCGGCGCGACCGTGGTCGCGTTCGGTGACTCGATCACCGACGGCGCGGAGACCACGCGCGGCGCGAACCGGCGCTGGCCCGACGTCCTGGCCCGGCGGTTGCAGGACGAGCGGAGCCTGCGCCACCTCGGCGTGGTGAACGCGGGCATCAGCGGCAACCGGCTGCTGCACGACCCCAACCCGCCGGCCGGCCACCCGGCGGAGAACTACGCGCCGTACTTCGGGCAGTCCGCCCTGCGCCGCTTCGACCGCGACGTGCTCGCCCAGCCCGGCGTCCGGCACGTCGTCGTGCTGCTCGGCGTGAACGACCTCGGCCACCCCGGCACGAGCGCGCCGCTGTCGGAGAAGGTGACCGCGCAGGACATCATCGGCGCGCACCGGCAGCTGATCGCCCGTGCGCACGCCCGGGGCCTGCGGATCCACGGCGGCACCATCACACCGTTCCGGGACGACACGCTGGGCTTCCACAGCCCGGAGAACGAGGCGGCCCGCCAGGCGGTCAACCACTGGATCCGCACCGGCGGCGAGTACGACGGCGTGATCGACTTCGACCGCGCGGTGCGCGACCCGAAGCAACCCGATCGGCTGAACCCGGCGTACGACAGCGGCGACCACCTCCACCCGAACGACGCGGGCATGGCCGCGATGGCCGCCGCCGTGCCGCTGCGCCTGTTCAAGTGAGCGGGGGTGCGGGGCCGGCCGCCACGCCGGTCGGGCCCCCCCCCCCCCCCCGCGCCCCCCCCCCGGGCGCGGCCCCCCCCCCCCG
>NZ_JBHYXZ010000013.1:14406-43055 GCF_042752395.1 Actinosynnema sp. NPDC059335
GCCGCGGGCGGCCGTCTCTGTTTCACGTGGGGGGGGGGGGGGGCCCCCCGCCACACCCGCCGCCGCCCCCCCCCCCGCGCCCGGGAGCCGCCCGCGTGGCGGCGTCACCGGCCGGCGGCCGCGGTGCGGGGGAGCGGGCCGATGTCGGAGTGCCTGCCCGGGCGCAGCGCGGCGTGCCGCTGACCCGGTCCCGGCCCGGTGCGCGCGGCCAGCGCGTCGGCGACCAGGCCGGTGGCGAACGCGTACACGGTCTTGTGCAGCACGTCGACCACCAGTTCCGAGCGGGGCCAGGTCTGCGGCGGCGCGCCGACGCCCGTGGCGTTCTCCAGGACCTGGTCGTTGCTCAACCGCACCACCGCGAACATCGCCGACGCGACCGGGCCGCGCACGCCCGCGTTGGCCATCAGCGAGCGCACGACGCCGAGCATCGCGGCCTGCCCGACGTGCATCGGGAGGTTCAGGGCGCGCGACCTGCCCTCCGCCGCGCCCGTCAGGCGGGCCAGCACCCGGCCCGGCACGTGCGAGTCGGGTCGGCCGGTCAGCCGTTGCTCGACCTTCTCCCCGATCGTCATCACCACCGCCCCGACCGTCCCGGCGACCAGACCCTGGCGTAGCGAGCGCATCAACATCTGCCGGGAGTACCCGTTGGGGGACCGTTCATGTCCCCGGCGGTGGCGACGACCCGCGCAGGTCGCCTTCCCTTCGCGCGACGCCGGTGGTCCAGGGAACGGGCAATCTGCGAGAGGCGCCGCGGACGTCGGCCCCGCTAGGCTCGGCCTCATACCCCCGTAGGGTATGGAACCGGAGGAGCCGAGTCGCATGTCCGAGAAGCAGGAGACGCCCGCCGCCGCCCGGGCGGAGCTGGAGTTCGTGGTCCGCGGCATGAGCTGCGAGGGCTGCGCGGCCACCGTGGCGAACGCGGCCCGGCGGGTGCGCGGCGTCACCGAGGTCAGGCTCGACCCGGACGCCGCCACGCTGCGCGTGCTGGGCACGACCGACGAGACCGCGGTCAAGGCGGCGGTCGGGGACGCGGGGTACACGCTCGAACGCGTGTGACGCGCCCGCTAGACCGACAGCGACGGCACGAGCGGACGGCGGGTGGACTCCGCGGCGAACACCCGCCACGCCGTCGCGAGCGCCGCGACGGCGGCGCCGATCACCGGCGGTTCGGCGGTGAACGGCAACCGCAGCCGGTCGGCGCTGCGGCCGGTCGGGTCGAGCGAGCCGCCCGGCAGCACGGCCACCCCGTGCCGCAGCGCCACCTGGGCGTACGAGGCCGCGTCCGCGCCGGGCAGCCGCACCCACAGCGTCTGACCGCCCTCGGCGGGCGTGAACTCCCACTCCGGCAGCTCCGCGCGCAGCCGCGCGCACAGGTGGTCGTGCTGCCGCCGCAACGCCTCCACGCGCTCGGCCCGCACGGCCGCGAAGTCGGCCAGCAGCTCGACCGCCGCCACCTGGTCCAGCACGGCGCTGCCCAGGTCGTGCACCGCCTTGAACCGGGCCAGCCGGGCCACGAGCGCCGCGTCGGCCCGCACCCAGCCGACCCGCAGGCCGCCCCACACCACCTTGCTCAGCGAGCCCACGGTGATCGCGCCGGGGGTGGGCGGCGCGGCCGGGGCGCCGGTGAGGTCCAGCTCGGCCAGCGCCTCGTCGAACACCAGCGGCACGTCGCCGGCCGACCGCGCCAGCCGCGCCCGCGCCAACGGGCTCAGGGACGTGCCGGTGGGGTTGCGGAACGCGGGCATCGCGTACACCAGCGCGGGCCGGCGCCGCGCCAACGCGCCCGCCAGGTCGTCGTCCGCCCGCACCACCGCGCCGACCTCCCGGAACAGGTCCAGCGCGCCCGGGTACGTCGGCGCTTCCACCAGCACCTCGTCGCCCGGCCGCACGAGCGCGCGCGTGAGCAGCGCCAACGCCTGCTGCGCGCCCGTCGTCACCAGGATCTCGCCCGCGGTGGTGGGCACGCCCAGCTCCCGGTAGCGCGCGGCGAGCGCCGCCCGCAACGCCGGGTGCCCGGACGGGTGGTACCCGAGATCCGCGCCGCCCACCAGGTCGAGCGCCCGGCGGTGCGCCTCGACCAGCCTCCGGGGCGCCTCCAGCGGTCCGGCGCAGGCGAACTGGAGCACCCCGTCCGGCGGTTCCAGCAGGTTCACGAACATCGGGTTGGCGGTCTCCTCGCGGGCCGCCGCCGCGCCACCACCGGGTGACACCCACGTGCCGCTGCCGCGCCGCCGGGTCAGCCGCCCCTCCTGGCGGAGCAGGTCGTAGGCCGCGATCACGGTCGTCCGCCCGACCGCGAGTCCCGCGGCCAGCGCCCGGTCCGGCGGCAGCACGGTGCCCGAGGGCAGCAGCCCCTCGTCGATCAGCTCGCGCAGGCGCGCGGCGAGCAGCAGGTACAGCGAGCCCCGGCCGGCCGACCAGCGGCCGAGCCGTCCCGCCAGGTCGTCCACGGAGATTGGCTTCATGAGAAGACCAATCTAGCGGGATTGGACCTACAGCCACACCGCTTGTCGACGCATGCTCGGTCCATGCAACCCGACACCCGCGTCGTGCACACCGAGGTCCCCGCGCTGACCAGCACGCCCCTGTCCGTGCCGCTCTACCAGACCTCCGGCTTCTCGTTCACCGACCTCGACGCCTTCGCCGACGGGATGACCAGGCCGGACGGCGCGTTCGTCTACACCCGGTTCGGCAACCCGACGGTCCGGGCGCTGGAGGACGCCGTGGCCGGCCTCGAAGGCGGCACGGCCGCGCTGGCCACCGCGTCCGGCATGGGCGCGATCAACGCGGTCCTGCTGGCCCACCTCGCGGCGGGCGACCACGTGATCGCCCAACGCGCGCTCTACGGCGGCACCCTCGCCCTGCTGGGCGACCTCGAACGGCGCTGGGGCGTCACGGTGACCTACGTCGGCGGCCACGACCCGGAGGAGGTCCGCGCCGCCCGGCGACCGGAGACCAGGGTGCTCTACCTGGAGACCATCGCGAACCCCACCGGGCACGTCAGCGACCTGCCCGCGCTCGCGGAAGCCGCGGGCGACGACGTCCTCACGGTCGTGGACAACACGTTCGCGTCACCCCTGCTGTGCCGCCCGATCGAGCACGGCGCGGACGTCGTCGTGCACTCGGCCACCAAGTACCTCGGCGGGCACAGCGACGTGACCGGCGGCGTGGCGGTCTTCGCCGACGACGACCGGTACCGCGAGACCTGGCGCCACTCGGTCGAACTCGGCGTCACCCCCGACCCGTTCGCGGCCTGGCTCACCCTCCGCGGCCTGCGCACGCTGGCGTTGCGGGTCCGCGCGCACGAGCGCAACGCCGAAGTCCTCGCCCGGCGGCTGGCCGGGCACCCGGCGGTGCGCGCGGTGCACTGGCCGGGCCTCGACACCCACCCGAGCCACACCGTCGCCAAGCGGCTCCTGGACGGCTACGGCAGCACGTTCTCCTTCGACCTGGCCGACGCCGAGGCGGGCCGCCGGTTCGTCACCGCGCTCGAACTGGTCCGGCTCGCGCCGTCGCTGGGCGGCCCGGAGACGCTGGTGCTGCACCCCGCCAGCACCTCGCACCGCCAGTTGGACGACGGGCAGCTGGCCGCCGGCGGCATCACCGGCGGCACGATCCGGCTGTCGGTGGGCATCGAGGACGCCGACGACCTGTGGCACGACGTGTCCCGGGCCCTGGACCGCTGACCCGGCCCCGCGACCGGGTCGGCGGCGGCCGATCAGCAGGCGCCCCCGTCGCGCCACACGGCCCACGAGCCGGGCGCGCCGGGTTCCGCGCCGGTCGAGTACCAGGTCGAGGTCCACCGGTGCGCGTTGTGCGAGACCACGTCGTCCGGCACGTAGGCCCGGCTCGCGCTCCACGCGGGCAGCCCGGCGCAGCCGCCCGGCGTGCCTTCCTCGACGGTCAGCGCGTACGTGACCGAGTGCGACACCGCCGGACCCGCCCCGGTGACCGTGACCCGGTACGTCCCCGCCGGCGTGCCGGCGGCCGTCGTGATCGTCAGCCGGGACGACTCGCCCGACGTCACCGTGGCCGGCTCGAAGGTCGCCGTCGCGCCGGCGGGCAGGTCGGAGGCGGACAGCACGACCTTCTGCCCGTCGCCGGACGTGGTCGTGGTGGTCACCGCGGCCGTCACCGCGCCGCCCGGCCGGGTGGCGCCCGCGGTCGGGTCGAGCCCGACCGCGAAGTCGTCCGCCGGCGGTTGGCCGCCGACCGTGAGGAGGTAGGTCACCGTGTGGGCGGTGGACCCCTCGCCCCGCACGGTGATCGGGTACGTGCCGGGCGCGACGGCGGACGTCGTGGCCACGGTCATGGTCGAGGACCCGCCGGAGGTCACCGACGACGGGCTGAACCGCACCGTCACGCCGGCCGGCTGACCCGTCGCGCCGAGCGCCACGGTCTGCGGGTCGCCGGACGTGGTGGTCGTGCGGACCGTCGCCTGGGCCGTCCCGCCCGGCTCCACCGCGCCCGACGCGGGGTCGAGCGCGAGGGTGAAGTCGTCCACCGGCGCGGCGACGCAGGTCGGCTCGCCGAGCTGGGCGGGCAGGCTGATCGCGTTCCACGCGGCCTTGACCGCGGCGAACTGCCGGCACGTCGGGTCGAGGTTCTTCGCCGCGGTGAGGGTCGCGACGCGGTACCGGAAGTGCGTCATGCCCGAGGTCTTGAGCAGCATGGCGTTGTAGAACACCCGGCCCGCCGCCTGGATGCCGATGCCGGTCACGGTGGAGCCGTCGCACGTCGGGCTCGCCGCCGAACCCTCGGCCAGCAGGTGGAACCAGTGGTTGAGCGGACCGGCGGCGGCGTGCACCTCGGTGCCGGGGATGGCGCTGGACCAGCAGTTCGGGTGGCCGCCGACGGCCGACGGGTTCGCCATGTTGCGGATCGGGCCGCGGCCGAAGAGGTTGACCGACTCGCCGACCAGGTAGTCCGGCGTGTCGAACGGCGCGGGCTCGTTGGCGTACGCCTCGGTCAACGCGCCGAAGATGTCGCCGGTGGCCTCGCCGAGCCCGGCCTCGCGGGCCGCGCCGCCGGGCGTGTACTGGTCGACGGCGTGGCCGTGCTCGTGCGCGACCACGTCCATCGACGCGATCCACTGGTTGGCGTTGTTGCGGCCGATCTCGATGTGCCGGCCGGTCCAGTAGGCGTTGACCGCGTTGAGGCCCACCTTGACCGTGACGCCGCGGCCGTTGCCGTCGATCCCGTCGCGGCCCAACCAGGACCGCATCATGTCCCACTGCTTCTGGGTGGACCAGAGCACGTCGGCGCACCCGGTCTCCTTGCTGGTGGCGTTGCCGTTGCCGAAGGCGTTGGTCGACTTGGTGAACGGCTGGTTCGTCGCGTAGTCCACGCAGCGCAGGCCGGGCCGCGTGTCGTCGACCGTGCTGTTGTTGCTGGTGTCGAGGGACAGCGGGTTGGGGCCGTTCCACTGGCTGGTGCCGGTGCCCGCCCGCGCGTCGTCCAGGCTGCCCTCGACGGCCCCGGTGCGGGCGTTGACGTACACGTGCAGGCGGCTCGGCGCGCCGTCCACGCGCCCGGACACGACGGTCTCGTAGACCAGGGTGCCGCGCCCGCCCGCCAGCACGGACAGCGTGGAGCCCTCCACGCGGTCCACAACGGACAGTTGGGAGCGGGCGACGGCGGCGGCGCGGGCGGGCGTGATCGTCGCGGTCGGGTCGACCGACAGGTCGTCCACCGGCGCGGCCACCGTGTCCAGCACCGTGCCGGCCGCGTCCGTGGCGACCACGGCGTCACCGCCGATGACCGGCAACCCCCGGTACGTGCGGTCGTAGGAGACGTAGAACAGGTCTTTCCGCCCCGGGACGCCGCCCTGGTAGACCGCTCTGCGCCGGAACACCTCGTGCGGGCCCTTGGCCAGGGCGTCCAGCCCGGACGCGGCGGCCCGGTCGGCCGCGTCGACGGCGAGCGCGACGGGGCTCGCGGGCGGCGCGGGCGCCGCCTGGGCCACCACCGGCCCGACGGGCAGCGCCGCCAGGAACGCGACGAGGTGAATGCCGATTCTGCGTTTCACGCCAGCTCCTCAGGCAATGCAGGGAAATCCCGAGTGGCGGCCTCGATGGACAACTCCTGTCTAGCGCCCCGACCGAGCCCCGATCGAGCTTTGACCGTTGCCAGAGGGAAATCGGCGAAAAGAATCCGGCCATAACGTCGTGGTCATCTGTTCTCCTTTATAGCGCCATTCGCGCACCCGGTGAGGGTCGGTGCCACGCCCGCCGGAACGCGTGGTCACGCGGTGGGGAGGGCACGACGGTGGGGTAGCGGTGGTCGTTGTCCCGGAGGGGAACAGGACTCGCGTTGTCGCGGTGGCCGGAAGTCGACCGGGTAACCGGATCGAATTTGTCCCGGATGATCCGCGAAGTCCCTTTCGCGTAGAAGTGGCCGGGCGTGTTCCACGGCCGCGTTGGAACAGCCGGGATCATCGGGCGGAACAGTTCGGGCGCGGGCGTCAGGCGGGCGGAGCGGTGCTCTCGCGCACGACGAGCGTGGTGGCCAGCTCCACGCGGGTCTGGGCCGGCGTGCCGCCGCCGGCGAGGGTGAGCAGCATCCGGGCGGCCGTCGCGCCCATCTCGGTCAGCGGCTGCCGCACCGTGGTCATCGGCGGCGTGCACCAGCGGGTGTTCTCGATGTCGTCGAACCCGACCACGCTGAGGTCGTCGGGGATGCGCAGCCCCAGGCCCCACGCCGCGGCGTAGACGCCGAGCGCCTGGAGGTCGTTGCCGCACAGCACGGCGGTCGGCCGGTCCGCCCCGCCCAGCAGCTCGCGGCCCAGCTCCAGGCCGTGCTCGAAGGTGAACCGGCCGGCGCGCACCAGGCGCTCGTCCAGCGGCGTCCAGCGCGGCCCGGCAACCCTCCAGCCGGGCGCGGGCGCCCAGCGACCGGGACGGGCCGCTGATCACGGCGATGCGCCGGTGGCCCAGGTCGAGCAGGTGCCGGGCGGCGGTGATGCCGCCGGTCCAGTTCGTCGCGCCCACCGACGGGACGGGGTGCAGGGGCTCCCCGGACGGGTCCAGCGCCACCAGCGGGATCGCGCTGGCCTCCAGCAGCGCGTGCTGCTCCGGCGTGAACGCCGAGTACACCGCGAGCACGCCGAGCGGGTGCCGGGCCAGCAGCTGCTCGGCCCAGGACCGGCCCGGCGCGGTCGGCTCGACCACCTCGGTGAACGCGACCGCCAGCTCGTGCTCGCGCGCCACCGGCTCGACGCCGCGCAGGATCTCGATCGCCATGTGCCGTTCCAGGCCGTAGAACACGACTTCGAGCAGGGCGGCGGGCGCGATGGCGTCCGGCCGCCGGTAGCCGTGCTCCCGCAGTAGGGCCTCGACCCGCTGCCGCGTCTCCGAGGCGACGCCCGCCCGGCCGTTGAGCACCTTGGAGACGGTCGGCTTGGACACCCCGGCGAGTCGGGCGATCGTCGCGACCGTCAGCTCGCCCCGTCGCCGGCCCCGTCGTTGGCCGTCCGCGATGCTCCCCGCCACGGCCGCAGTGTACGGAAACGGCGACCCCGGCCCGGTCCTGCTCGCGCGCCGCGGCCCGCGGTCGCCGGTTCGGGGTGCCGAAGTCCCGTGGTCGGCGGAACGGATCGACCGGATCGGCGGAACGCGGGAACGTTGAGGTCTTCCCGCTGCGCCATAGAGTGCATCGGTGTGTGCTCCGGTTCGGCCGTTCTATATCGTCCGCACCGAAATCGCTCACCTACCGTGCTGGGAGGTAAACGTCCGGTGATCGGGCATCCCGACGAGCACGATCTGGAGCGGTGGGCGACCGCGGACATGGCGGCGCTGCGCGACGACCTCGACCAGGCGCTCAACCAGGACGCCCCGTCCGGGCCGTCGCGCAGTTCCTCCGCGCCGTCCCGGTCGCAGTCGGACGCCGAGCTGATCGAGGCCGTGCGCGGCGGGGAGATCCAGGCGTACGGGCAGTTGTTCGAACGCCACGTGCGCGCGGCCCGCAACCTGGCCCGGCACCTGTCCTGGTCGACCGCCGAGGCCGAGGACCTGGTGTCCGACGCGTTCGCGAAGGTGCTCGACGTGCTGCGCGCGGGCGGCGGCCCGGACTCGGCGTTCCGCGCCTACCTGCTCACCGCGGTGCGGCACACCGCCTACGACAAGTCCCGCCGGGACCGCAGGCTCAAGCTGGCCGACGACGTGGAGGCCGTCTCCGGCGTGGAGAAGGTCACCACGGTGCCGTTCCACGACCCGGCCGTGGCGACGCTGGAGCGGTCGCTGGCCACCAGGGCGTTCGCCAGCCTGCCCGAGCGCTGGCAGACCGTGCTGTGGCAGACCGAGATCGAGGGCCAGTCGGCGTCGGAGCTGGCGAAGCTGCTCGGCCTGACCGCCAACGGCGCGTCGGCGCTGGCCTACCGGGCGCGCGAAGGGCTCAAGACGGCCTACCTCCAGGCGCACCTGGAGCACAGCCCCACCGACCGCTGCCGCGCCACCGTCCTGAAGCTCGCCGCGTGGACCCGGGGCGGCCTCACCAAGCGGGAGACCGCCCAGGTGGAGGCGCACCTGGACGAGTGCGCGACGTGCCGCGCGATGGCCGCGGAGCTGGCCGACGTCAACGCCACGCTGCGCGCCTACGTCGCGCCGCTGGTGCTCGGCGCGGGCGTCGCCGGCTACCTGGCCGCCACGGCGGGCGCGGCGAAGGCGGGCACGGCGGTCGCGGGCGTGGTCGCCAACTCCCTCGCCACGACGACCGCGAAGTGGCTGGGCGCGGCGGCCTCGACCACCGCGGTGGTCACCGCGGTGGTGGTAGGGCTGAACACCGCGCCGCAGGCGATCTCGCCGCCGACCGCGGTGCCGACCCCGGAGGCGACGGTCGAGGGGACGTCGGTGGTGGCCCCGGTGGTGGTCCCGGAACCGTCGTCGGACCCGGTGCCCGACTTCGGCGGGTCGTCGGTGACCACGACGCGGGCCGTGGAGCAGCCGCCCGCTCCGGCCGCGCCCGTGGCGACCACGACGGACGCGGTCGCGCAGCCCGTGGCCGAGCCGCTCGAACCCGTCGTGCCCGAGGGGGTCGCCCTGTCCACCGGCGGGCCGCCCACCGAGCTGCCCATCACCGTCCGCAACACCGGGGCGACGCCCCTCGCGCCCGCCACCCTCGTGGTGACCCTGCCCGAGGGCGTGCAGGTGGTGGGGCCGGGGAAGAACCTGCGGGCCGGGCCGGCGCTGCGGTTGGACGGCGCGGCGCAGTCGAGGGTGGGGTGCCCGGCGGGCAAGGGCACGATCACCTGCACGGCCGGGGCGGAGCTGCCCCCCGGCGGCTCGGTGACGTTCGTGTTCCGGCTGCTGGCGGGCCCGAAGGCGGTCGCCGGCGCGATCAGCGGCACGGTCACCGCCGGCCCCGGCCGGTCCGCGCCGGTCCACGTGCCGGTCGAGGTCGTGCCCAGGTAGGCCGTTTCCCCCACCGCCCGAGGGGTACCCCCGGCAGAACGGGCCGAGGTGGGCCCTGGTGGGAACGGGCGTGACCCTCCCGGACGCCCGGTTCCCGCGCCGGATCGTGGACCACGCCCACCGGGGCGCGGGTGGCGGACACCCGAGCGCCCTGCCGGCCCCGGCTCGTCGCGAGCCGTTCCCGCGCCACGCGGGTCCGCGGACGACCTGAGAGGGGAGGCGATGAGTGACGCCCGACCACGAGAAGCACGGTTCCCGTGCCGGGTTCACCTGCGAGTGCCGGACCGCCGAGGGCACCACGGTGATCACGCTGGCCGGCGAGATCGGCGTCCGGGCGGCCGACCACGTGCAGGACTGCCTGGTCGGCGGCGGGCTGGGACCGGAGCGGGTCCGGCTCGACCTGGGCGGTGTGACGTTCATGGGGGTGGCCGGGCTCGCGGTGCTGCTGCACGCCGCCGACCTGTGCCGCGACCAGGGCATGGACCTCACCCTGGTGGCCTCGCCCGCGGTCGAGCGGGTGGTCGGCCTGGTGGACGCGCCGGCCGGGCTGGTCGACCACGTGATCCGGGCGGACCCCCGGTGAGGCGGCGGTCACGGTTGGCCGGCGCCCGGGAGGGGAACCCGTGCCCTGCGGCGGAGGGGATTGCCTAGTGCTGGAAGGCTCGCGTTTTGGATGTCGTCCGACCACCCGTTGACCCCGTCGACTTCGACCTGGAGTGCGGGGCCACGTCGGTGCGCCGCGCGCGGAGGTGGATCACCGGGAACGTCCTGGACCTGGACCAGGCCAAGCGGCTCGACCTGCTGCTGATCGCCGACGCGCTGGTGACCAACGCCTTCGAGCACGCCGGCTCGCCGCGCCGGTTGCGGCTGAGCCGCCGCGGCGACCTGCGGGTGGTGCGGGTGGAGGTGCTCGACGCCAGCCCGGAGCTGCTGCCCGTGCTCGGCAGGCCGGGCAGCCTGCGGCACCGGGGTTTGCGGCTGGTCAACCGGTTGGCGTCGCGCTGGGGCGTGGATCCCCGGCCGGAGTACAAGTCCGTGTGGGGCGAGGTCGTCGCCTGACCGCGGCCGGTCAGCCTTCGCCGTCCCGGCCGCCTCCGCGTTTGGGGTCGCCCTTCTTGTCGCCGTGGCCCTTGCCCTTGTCGTCGTCGTCCTCGTCGATGCGTTGGGAGGACACGACTTCCTCGGAGTCGATCAGCGGGGTGCCGTCCTGCACGACCAGCCGCAGCCGGCGTGACTCGCGGACCCGGCCCTCCCGCCCGGTGTAGTCGAGGCCGACGGTGACGGTGCCGTCGCCGGACGCGGTGGGCGGGGAGCTGACGGTGAGGTCCTTGACGTCCCGCCAGGACTTGTCGTACTGGCGGCGGTCCTGCGCGCGGAGGCCGGGGCCCAGCCGTTCCCACGCCTGTGCGGTGTTCCTGGGCAGCAGGGCGTAGTACTCGGCCACCGCCTGTTCCAGCCGGGCGGGGGAGGGGGTCGGCGGCGCGCTGCTCGGCGGCGGGGTCGCCGAGCCGGTCGTGGCGTCGGGTGACCGGTCGTCGGCCGTGAGCGCGATCGCCGCGAGCACCAGCCCGACGACCGCCGCCGCCGCGACCGCGATCACCCCCACCCGTCCGCGCTTCGACGGCGGGGGAGTGAGGGCGGCCGGGTGTGCGAGCGCGGTGCGGGGCGGCGCTGTCGGCGGTGGCGCGGGGTACGCGTCCGCCGGGTGCGGGGCCAGGGCGGTGCCGTGGGGGCCGGTGTGGTGCGGGACGGGGGCGGCGGCAGGCGGGCCGGTGTGGTGCGGGGCGGAGGCGGTGTCGTGCGGGCCGGCGTGGTGCCCTGCCGGGAAGTCCCGGTGCGGTCCGGTGCCGTGCGGCGCGGGCGGTGGCGGGGTGTCGGCCGGGTGCAGGTCGAGCCTCGTCGCGGTGGGCCTGGAGGGTGCCGCGGCGGCGGGCCCGGTCGTGGCGAGGGCGCGGAGGCGGTCGGCGACCACCGCCATGGTCGGCCGGCTCGTCGGGTCCGTGCGCAGCAGCTCCAGCAGCACGCCGGTCAACGGTCCCGCCTGCGCCGGCGGCGCGAAGCGGCCCGCGGCGACGGCGTGCAGCAGCGCGATCGCGTTGTCCCCGTCCCCGAACGGCGGCCGCCCCTCCACCGCCGCGTACAGCGTGGCCCCGAGCGCGAACACGTCCGACGCGGGCCCCGGCTCACCGCCGCGCGCCACCTCCGGCGAGAGGAACGCGGGCGTCCCGGCCAGCAGTCCGGTGCGGGTGACCGTGACGTCGCCGACGGCGCGGGCGATGCCGAAGTCGGTGATCTTCGCGGTGCCGTCGTCGGTCAGCAGCACGTTGCCCGGCTTGACGTCCCGGTGCACGATCCCCGCCGCGTGCGCCGCCGCCAGCGCGCCGGCCACCTGCGCCCCGACGGCCACCGCCTCCGCCGCCGGCACCGGGCCGCGCGCGATCCGGTCGGCCAGGGTCCGGGCGGGCAGGTACTCCATGACGAGCACCGGCCGGCCGTCCTCCTCCACGACGTCGTGCACGGTCACCGCGTTCGGGTGCTGCAACCGGGCCGCGATGCGCGCTTCCCGCGCCGCCCGGCCGATCGCCTCGACCGGGTCCACGCCGTCGGGCACCACGAGCTGCTTGAGCGCCACCACGCGGTCGAGCCGCTCGTCCCACGCCTGCCACACCACGCCCATGGCGCCGGCCCCGACCCGTGCGCGCAGCCGGTACCGACCGGCCACCAGGTGCCCCGCGTCCACCGCCGACGCCTTGCCCGCCCGGCGGCCGTCAGCCGCGCGCCGGGTCGGGCACCCGGGCGACCAGTTCCTCCGGCGCGGTGAGCCGCCACGCCTCGAAGACCAGCTCGGCCAGCTCGTCGGCCTCGATGCCCGCCAGCCGCACGACGACCCACCCGAACCCGCCGGAGGTGAACTGCTCCTCGAAGACGTCCGGCCGTTCGGCCACCAACGCCTGCTGCTCCGACAGCAGCTGCTTCAACCCCACCGTCTGCGTGCGCGGCCAGTAGTAGCCGAACTTCCTGCCCCGCACGCCGAACGAGCTGTGCCGCTCGCCCTCGGAACGCTCGACGTCGACGAGCCCGTTCACGATCCGCATGAACTGCTCACTGCTCACTGCCACCGCGGCCCCCACAGAAGTCTCGGCCGCACAGTCTAGTTCTCACCCCTCGGCGGCACGGACCCGAGGGAACCCCGAGGGAACACCGTGCCGCCGAGGGTCACACCGCGCGGGTTCGACGCCGGGCCTCCGGCGCGGTGAGCGTCAGATCCGCGACGCGCGGCACGCCGCAGCAGCCGCCCGGGGACGCCTCGGGCCCGCCGTCGAAGACTCCGGAGCCGCCGCAGACCCCGGTCTCGGGCAGCGTGAGTTCCGGGCGCGCCGCGGCGTCGTGGTCGCCGGCGATCTCCGCGACGACGCTGCGGACCTGTTCGTACCCGGTCAGGGCGAGGAAGGTGGGCGCGCGGCCGTAGCTCTTCATGCCGACCAGGTACACGCCGGGCTCGGGCTGGCGCAGCTCGCGCGCGCCGTGCGGGCGGACCGTGCCGCACGAGTGCGCGTTCGGGTCGATCAGCGGCGCCAGCGCCGTCGGGGCCTGGAGCACCGGGTCCAGGTCGAGCCGCACCTCGGACAGCCACGAGTGGTCCGGGCGGAACCCGGTCAGCGCCACCACCTCGTCCACCGGGTCGAGGCGCCGCCCGTGCCCGGACACCAGGACCAGGCGGTCCCCGGCGCGCTCGACGGCCGCGGTGCGGAACCCGGTGACGACCTCGACGTGCCCCGCCGCGACCGCGGCCCTCGCCCTCGCCCCCAACGCGCCGCGGGCGGGCAGCTGGTCGGCGTCGCCGCCGCCGAAGGCGTTGCCGACCGCGCCGCGGCGCAGCAGCCAGGTCACGTGCGTGCCGGGGCGCCGGTCGGCCAGGTCGGCGAGCGCCACGAGGGCGGTCAGCGCGGAGTGCCCGCTGCCCGCCACGGCGACGCGCCGGCCCGCGTACCGGTCCCGTTCGCCGACGACGTCCGGCACGCGGTAGCCGATCCGGTCCGCCGCCTCCCGCTCGCCGACGGCCGGCAGCCCGTCGCCGCCCAGCGGGTTCGGTCCGCCCCAGGTGCCGGACGCGTCCACCACGGCCCGCGCGGTGATCCGCCCGCCGCCCTCGACGTGCACGGTCAGCGGTTCGCGGTCCCGCCCCTCGTCCACGACCCGGTCACGGCCCCGGCGGGCCACCCCGACCACGCGGGCGTTCAGCCGGACGTGGTCGCCCACCGCGTCGGCCAGCGGCCCCAGGTACGCCGACGCCCACTCCTCGCCGGTCGGGTAGCCGTCGGGCGCGCGCCAGCCGGTCGGCTCCAGCAGCCGCCGCGCGGCGGGGTCCACCAGCTCGGACCACGGCGAGAACAGGCGCACGTGCCGCCACTGCGCCACGGCCGCGCCCGCCCGCGCGCCGGCTTCCAGCACCAACGGCCGCAGGCCGCGTTCCAGCAGGTGTGCCGCCGCGGCCAAGCCGACCGGACCCGCGCCCACCACGACCACCGGGAACTCGTCCACCACGATCCCTCTTTCATCGGTGTTTCTCGATTGAACGAAGCGCAATTTATCGAAGGGCGTAGATGAAAGCAACCATCGGTGTCGGTCGATAGACTGGGGTCATGACGACGACGCTGCCCGCCGTGGGCCTGGCCGCCGAGGACGCCACCACCTACGCCGAGTGGTTCGCCTGCCTGGCCGACCCCACCCGCGTGCGCCTCCTGCACACCGTGGCGACCCACGCCGGCGAGATCACCGTGGGCGCGCTCACCGAGGCCGTCGGCATCAGCCAGTCCACCTGCTCCCACCACCTGCGCAAGCTCGCCGACGTCGGCTTCGTCCGGCTGCGCAAGGAGGGCACCGCGACGCTCGTCTCGGTCAACCCCGCCTGCTGCACCGGACTGCCGCACGCCGCCGACGCCGTCATGGGCACGATCGTCACCCGCCCGTGCTGCCCGGTCGACCTGCCCGCGGACGTCGCCGTGCGCGCCATGACCGACGCCGACTGGACCGACGTGCGGCGCGTCTACGCCGAGGGCATCGCCACCGGCAACGCCACCTTCGAGACCGAGCCGCCCTCCCGGCGCACGCTGGAGGCCAAGTGGCTGCCCGACCACCGCTGGGTCGCCGAGGTCGACGGCCGCGTCGCCGGGTGGACCGCCGCCACGCCGGTCTCCACCCGCGAGTGCTACTCCGGCGTCGCGGAGACCTCCGTCTACGTGGGGGAGGGGTTCCGGGGACGGGGCGTGGGCAAGGCGTTGCTGCACCGGCAGGTCACCGCGGCCGACGCGGGCGGGCTGTGGACGTTGCAGACGGCGATCTTCCCGGAGAACCGGGCGAGCATCGCCCTGCACCACTCGGCGGGCTACCGCACGGTCGGCGTCCGCGAGCGCATCGCCCGGCACCACGGCGTGTGGCGCGACACCGTCCTGCTCGAACGCCGCACGACCGCCGCCTGACGCCCGGGTCCGTCCACAGGGGACGGTCGCCCGGCCCGGGGCGGCCCCCGGCGTGATCGGCGGCGGAGCGGCGCGGGGTGCCACCCGAACAGGTGACCGGCGGGCGGAGGCCGGGCGCGCGGCCTAGCGTGGCCGCCGTGTCGGTGCGGCTGAGCGAGTCGATCATCACGTTGGTGCTGTTCGCGCTGCTGGTGCCGGTGGCGGTGCTGCCGTGGGTGCACCGGCAGTACCGCCGCTACGGCCAACTGCGCGGCTGGTCCGCGGTCGTGGCGGCGGGCGGCGCGCTGTACGCGTGCGGCCTGGTCGCGTTCACCCTGTTCCCGCTGCCGGACGTGACGGGCGGGTTCTGCACGGGCCGCGCGCTGCGCCACTACTGGCAGCTGCGGCCGTTCGCCTCGCTGGACGACATCGCCGCCGCCGGGCACTCGTTGACCAGCCCCGCGTTCCTCCAGGTGGCGCTCAACGTGGTGCTGTTCGTGCCGCTCGGATTCCTGCTCCGCTACCGGTTCCGGCGCGGCCTGCCGGCCTCGACCGCGCTCGGGCTGCTCGTGTCGCTCGCGGTGGAGGTCACCCAGGGCACGGCGGTGTTCGGCCTGTACCCCTGCCCGTACCGGATCGCGGACGTGGACGACCTGATCACCAACACGGCGGGCGCGGTCGTCGGGTGGCTGCTCGCGTGGTCGGTCGGGCGGCGGCTGCCCGCGGCGGTGCCGGAGCCGGTGGCCGACACCGGGCCGCCGGGCCTGGTCCGCCGCGGCCTGGCGTTCGCGGGCGACCTGCTCACCCTGGCCCTGGCCCAGTTCGCCTGCCGGGCGGTGCTCGTGCTGGTCGGCGAGGGCACTGGGACGCCCCGGCTCACGGACCTGGCGACCTCGGACTGGTTCGGCGCCGCGCTGGGCGTGCTGGTGCCGGTGGTGGCCGCGGTCGTGGTGCCGCTGCTGCGCCGGGACCGGGCGACGCCGGGCCAGATCACGTTCAACCTGGCCCTGGCCGACGCGCGCACGGGCGGGGTCGCGCCGGCCCGCGCGGTGCTGCTGCGGTTCGCCCTGTGGTGGCTGCCGGTGCTGCTGCTGATCTCGTCCGGCCACTCCGGCGTGGTGCTCGTCGTGGCGGTCGTGCTCGGCCTGGCGGCGCGCTCGCGCGGCGACCGGCGCAGCCTCCTCGGCCTGGTCTCCGGCACCGTCACGACCACCCGCCGCGCCGTCGAACACCCGGGGTTCGCGAAGCCCTCGGCACCGTCGGAACTCCCGGTGCGCGAAGCCCTCGGCGCGGTCGGAGCCGCTGGTGCGCGAACACCTGGCGCGGTCAGAACGCCTGGTTCGCGAAGCCCTTCCGGGCCGCCGCGGACAGGAACGACTGCCACGCCGCGCTGCTGGTGTGCGGGTCGCCGGTGATGCCCAGCCGGGACTTCGCGGTGGTGAACGCGCTGGTGGTCAGCGGACCCCAGATGCCGTCCACCGCGAGGCCCGAGCTCATGAAGTTGTTGCACAGCGCCTGCACGAACTTCGTGTCGCTCTCCGACCCGGTCACGCAGCGCACCGGCAGGCCGCCGAAGTCGCTGTGGATGTGGTCGGCGTGGTCGGCGTTGTACCAGCCGTCCAGCGCGAACCGGAACCGCCGCCGGCACACCGCGTCCACCGCGAGGTAGCGGCGGCGCACGGCGAGCGTGCCGGACGCGTGGTCGCGGTCCAGCGGCGACGACACCTGCCCGCCGCTCCACCGGACGTGGTCGAGGTCCATCGCCGTGCCCGAGCCGTGCTCGCCCGGCTTGTTCACGTAGAAGCCCGCCGACACCAGGTACTGGATGCTGCCGTACGCCGACGACAACGACCGCAGGTCCCGGATCCACAGCACCAGGGAGTCGTAGAACGCCTGCGTGGCCTGCCAGTTCCGCAGCGTCGTGTTGCCGCGACCCGACCGCCAGTAGTAGACGGGCGTGCCGTCGATGCGCTGGAACGTGATCATCGGGCCACCTCCGCGGTGACGAGCCGGCCGCCGGCGAGCCAGCCGGTCCGGGAGCCCGCGACACCCAGCGCCTTCGCGTCCCGGGGCACGGCGGGGCTGGTCCGGTCGGCGTCCAGCACCCCGGTCAGCGGGGTGGCGTCGACCACCTCGTTGCCGACCCAGTGCACGCGGCCGCCCACCGAGGCCAGGCCGCGCACGGCGACGCCGTCCAGGCGGGGCAGCGCGGTCCACGTGACGCCGTCGCGCGAGGTGTGCAGGACGGTGCCGGCGAGGTCGACGGCCGCCACGACCCACCCGTCGGCGGTCGCGGTGACGGCGGTCGCGGACAGGCCGTCGGTCCACTCCAGACCGCGGACGGGCACGGTGTGCCAACCCGACGCGGTGCGACGGGCCGCGATGCGGACCACCGACGCGCGCTCGTGCTTGAGCACGGAGCCGAACGCCAGGCCGCCGCCGACCGCGGTGAACGCCGAGCGCACGCCGTGCAGCCGGCGCGCCTCGCGCCACCGCACGCCGTCGGCGGACTCCCAGATCGTGGCGGTCGGGTCGCCGCTCACCGCGCCGACGGCGTGGTAGGCGCCGCCGGAGCCGGTGACGTCCACCAGCTCCGCGCCGGCCAGGCCGTCGGTGATGCGGACCGAACCGCGTTCGTCGGCCAGCACCCACCGGCCGTCCTGCTCGGTCATCATGGAGGGGGTGCCGTCGGGCGCGAGGAGCACGCCTGCGGCCTTGCGGGGGTTGTCGTCCGCCGCGGCGCCCGGTCCGGGGGCCGCGGCCGCCTGGTGGGCCGGTAGTGCGCCGGTGAGCGCCGCGGTCGCGGTCGCACCCAGCACGAACGTTCGCCGATCGAGCACGTCAGTCCTTTCGGGGGCAGGGGGAAGTGCTGACGTGGCACAGGGCCGGTTGGAACTTTTCCAACCCACAAAGTATGGGTGGCCGCGCCTTCCGGCAATGGCCCGTTCCGCCCAAAAACCGCGAAAACCCCGCCGGCGGGCCGGTGTACGATTCCCGGTGTTCGCGACTGGCGTGCCGAGGGTGGGATCGACCACCGGGGAGCGTTGAGCCGAATCGCACCGCGCGCCTGGGTGCTCCGGCAGCGCCCCCGCGCGCGTGGAGGTCGTCGTGCACGAACCCGCACTCCCGTCGTTGACCGGCTCCGACCCCGAGGTCGCCCGCCTGGTCCAGGCCGAGGCCCGCCGCCAGTTCGAGAAGGTCCGCCTGATCGCCTCGGAGAACTACGTCTCCACCGCCGTGCTGGAGGCCACCGGCACGGTGCTGACCAACAAGTACTCCGAGGGCTACGCGGGCCGCCGCTACTACGAGGGCCAGCAGCTCGTGGACCCGGTGGAGGAGCTGGCGGTCGCCCGGGCGAAGGCCCTGTTCGGCGTCGACCACGCCAACGTCCAGCCCTACTCCGGCTCCCCGGCCAACCTCGCCGTCTACCTGGCGTTCCTCGACCCCGGCGACGCGGTCATGGGCATGGCGCTGCCCGCCGGCGGCCACCTCACGCACGGCTGGGGCGTCTCGGCCACCGGCAAGTGGTTCCGCGGGGTCCAGTACGGCGTGGCCAAGGAGACCGGCGTGGTCGACCTCGACCAGGTCCGCGACCTCGCCCTCGCCGAACGCCCCAAGGTGATCTTCTGCGGCGGCACGGCCATCCCGCGCACCATCGACTTCCCCGCGTTCGCCGCGATCGCGGCCGAGGTGGGCGCGGTGCTCGTGGCCGACATCGCGCACATCGCGGGCCTCGTCGCGGGCGGCGCGCACCCGTCACCCGTCGGGCACGCCCAGGTGATCACCACGACCACCCACAAGACCCTGCGCGGACCGCGCGGCGCGATGATCCTCACCGACGCCGAGCACGCCAGGGCCGTCGACAAGGCCGTGTTCCCCGGCCTGCAGGGCGGCCCGCACAACCACACCACCGCCGCCATCGCGGTCGCGCTGGGCGAGGCGTCCGAGCCGTCGTTCGGCCTCTACGCGCACGCCGTCGTGCAGAACGCCCGCGCCCTGGCCACCGCGCTGCTCGACCGCGGCTTCGACCTCGTCTCCGGCGGCACCGACAACCACCTGGTGCTGCTGGACCTCACCGGCAAGGGCATCGGCGGCAAGCCCGCCGCCAGGGCCCTGGACCGGGCCGGCATCGAGGCCAACTACAACACCGTCCCGTTCGACCCGCGCAAGCCGTTCGACCCGTCCGGCGTCCGCCTGGGCACGGCCGCCGTCACCACCCGCGGCCTCACCGGGGAGCACATGCCGCGGATCGCCGAGTGGATCGACCGGGCCGTCCGGTCCGCCGACGACGTGGACGCGCTGGACCGCATCGCCGCCGAGGTCGCCGACCTCATGGCGGGCTACCCGATGCCCGGCTGGGCGTAGCGCACCACGTCGGCCAGCCGCGCCACGTCCGCCCGGAACGTCTCGTGCCGGAGCGTGACGTGGTCGGTGGTCGCCGGCAGCTGGTCGGCGGGCAGCACCGCCCCGTCGACCAGCACCGGCACCACCGGCACCGAGCGCTCCGCCGCCCGCTCCACCTCGGCCCGCATCACCTCGGTCGGCGCCCAGTCGGGCCCGACCACGGCCAGCAGCACGTCGCACTCGCCGACGTCGCGCACCACCGGCCGGCCGATGTCGTCCAGCCGGTCCGCGATCCGCCCGGCCAGGTGCAGGTCCTGCGGGTGCCGGTAGCTGAGGAACAGCCGCGCGGCCCGGGGCGACAGGTCGATCCCCACCAGGGCGGCGAACGCCCGGTCGCGCACGTCGGCCGGGTCGATCCCGCAGCGCGCCAGCACGTCCAGCGCCACGCCCTCGTCCTCCGCGAGCACGCCGAGCAGCAGGTGCTCGGTGCCGACGTGCCGGTGCCCCAGCGCCAGCGACTCGCGCACCGCCGACGCCAGCGCCCGCTTCGCGCCCGGCGTGAACGGCAGCCGGCCGGGCACCGGCAGGATGCCCCGCCCGTCCACCGCCAGCACCCCCGTCCGGCACGCCGTCGGCGACAGCCCCGCCGACGCCAGCACCGACGCCGCCGCGCCGCCCTCGCCGACCAGCCCCAGTAACAGGTGCTCGGTGCCGATCGCGGTGTGGTTGAACCCCCGAGCCTCTCGCAAGGCGATCACGGAGACCCGTCGCGCGCTCTCGGTGAACCGTTCCACGTCGACCCTTCGACCTCGTGCGGTAATCACTCCATCGCACCGAGTTTCCGGGTGTTACCGGAATTTGTCAGCAGCCCTCCGCCGGGCCTCGGTCATCGCGTCGCCGCCGCCGTGCGCGGTCTCCGGGACGAGGATCAATTCCGCGTCCGGCCAGGCGTGCGCGAGGTCGAACGGAGTCCCGATCAGATTTCCCAGGTCGAGCACTCCTTGAACGATTACGCCCGGGATGCCCGCGAGCTTCCACGCCTCCTCCAGCACGACCCCCTCGGGCAACCACGAGCCGTGCGCCCAGTAGTGCGTGACGAGCCGGGCGAACGCGAGCCCGTGCTCCGGGTTGTCGAAGCGCGTCCCGCCCTGCGAGAGGGGCTGCAACGCGTCCTCCCACGCGCACCACTCCGCCGCCGCCCGGCGGTGCACGGCCGGGTCGGGCGACAGCAGCAGCTCCAGGTACGCGGCCGCGGGGTCGCCGATCGGCGCCAACTCCCGGAACCGGGCGTGGGCCTCCGGGAACATCGGGGCCAGCCCCGTCGTCAGCAGGTCGGTCTCCGCCCGCCGCCCCGTGGCCACGCCCGCGTGCACCATCTCCGACACCCGGTGCGGGAACCGCTCCGCGTACACGAGCCCGAGCACCGAACCCCAGGACGCGGCGAACACCAGCCACCGGTCGATGCCGAGGAACCCGCGCAACCGCTCCAGGTCGTCCACCAGGTGGTCGGTGGTGTTGGCGGACAGGTCCACCACGGGCAGGCCCGCGTGCGGCGTGCTGCGCCCGCACCCGCGCTGGTCGAACAGCACCACCCGGTAGGCGTCGGGGTCGAAGTAGCGCCGGGCGCGGGGCGTGCACCCCGAACCCGGCCCGCCGTGCAGCACCACGGCCGGTTTGCCGTCCGGGTTGCCGCACACCTCCCAGTACACGCGGTGCCCGTCGCCGACGTCGAGCATCCCGTGGTCGTACGGCTCGATCTCCGGGTACAGCACGGCCTACCTCCTCACGAGATACAACAGTGCTGTTACATTAGGCCGGCCGGTCCCCGGGACGAACCGGATTTCCCGCGTCAGGCCGGTCGGATGCTCCTGAGGTACCGGCACATCCGCTCCACCGCCGCGACCACCCGGTCCCGGTCGAGCGCGGTGAAGCAGAGCCGGAAGTACCCCGGCCGCCGGCAGCTCAACGTGGTCCCGGTCAGCAGCGTCACCCCCGCGTTGGCGCGGATCGCGCCCCACAGCGCGGTCTCGGGGTCCTCGGCGCGCCCGTCGCCGAACAGGGCCGCGGCGGACCCGGCGGGCGGGGCCAGGGCCAGGAACTCCCGCAGGTCCAGCCAGAAGAACTGCGCGGAGTTGGCGAAGGGCTGCCGCACGTACCGGATGTCGTGCACGTCCAGCACGCGGGCGACCGCCTCGAACGACTCGGTCAGCCGCCGCCGGTAGGCCCGCATCGCCCGGTCCCAGAAAGCGCCGCCCTCGGCGGTGAAGACGTCCCGCGTGAAGAAGTGCTTGAGCGAGTCGTACGTGCTGAACCACGCCTGCGAGGTCCGCCGCCTCGCCTTGTCGCCCAGCATCACCTCGCGCACCCACCTCGACCGCGACACGACGAACGCGGCGCGGAACCCGGACAGGCCGAAGTCCTTGGCGAACCCCCACACCACGTGCACGCGTTCGGGCGCGTACCTCGTCGCCTCCAGCGCCAGGGCGCTGACGAACGGCGTCGACGTGGCCTCCAGCTGGGAGTGGCAGTACATCTCGTCGGAGATGACGTGCAGGTCGGGCTTCGACAACGCCCACCGGTACACGTCCTCCAGCAGCGCCGGCTCGTAGTTGTAGCCGAGCGGGTTGTGCGGGTTGGTCAGCACCAGCAGCCTCGGCTTCGGCTCCGGGGCCTCGTCGTAGGCGCGGGCCAGGTCCGCCACGGTGAGCCGGAAGGTCTCCTCGTCGGCCAGGGCCACCGGACGGCTGTGCAGGCCCGCCTCCTGGTCGAAGCACCAGTAGAACCCCTGCCAGCACGGCGCGGGCAACAGCACCGAGCTGCCCCGCGGCACCGGCCCGCCCTCCTGTTGCAGCCCCAGCGCGACGCACGTCAGCGCACCCGACACCCCGGCCGCGCCGAAGACGTGCTCGGGGGAGATCTCGGCCCCGAGGCTGCGGCCGAGCCGTTCCGCCGCCAGCCCCCGCAGCTCCGGCGTGCCGTACGCGGTGACGTACCGGATGCCCTGCTCGGGCAGCACCGGCAGCCGGCCGAACACGACGTCGCGCAGCTCCGGGTAGACCAGCACGTTCTCCGCGACGGACAGGTCGTCGGGCGCCGGCAGGCCGCGTTCGGCGAGCAGCTCGCGGCCCAGGATCGACCGCTGCTCCTCGTCGGGCACCAGGGCGAGCGCGTCCAGGTCCGCGGCCGTGAAGTCGAACGGATCGCTCGTCATGCCCACCTCTCGGGTCGGGAGCCCTCGCTGGCATACAAGCAGCCGGCACGCCCCCGCCAGGGCGGGCCGGCCGCACTCCACCCGGTCGGGGACGGCGATGTCGTCCGACCGTTGCGCGCCGCGACGGTGCGTCACGGCACCGCCGGGAACATCGACCGGACGTCCGCGCCGGCCACCCACAGCCCGATGGCGAACGCCGTCGTCGCCTCCAGCAGCTCGGCGCGCTCCAGCGGCCCGCCGTCCACCGGCACGCACCCGATCGACCGCACCAGCGCCCGCGCCACCTCCAGCGCGTCCGCCGAGTCGCCGCACAGCGGCACCCCGAGCGGCCGCCCCTCGAACGCCAACGACGGCCGTCGCCACACGTCCACGTGGCACAGGTTGAACGCCTTCACCACGTGCGCGCCCGACGCCGCCGCGAGCCGTGCGGCGGCACGCGGCTCGTCCAGCACGAACCGGCCCGGCACCACCGAGTTCGTGCAGTCGACCACCACCCGGCCCGGCGCGTGCCCCAGCACCTCGACCGCGACCGCCGCCGGGACCGCGAGCAGCACCGCGTCCCCGAACGCCACCGCGTCCGCCGGCGACCCCGCGACGGCCCCGATCCGCGCCGCCACCGCCGCGGACCGCTCCCGCGACCGCCCGCCGACCAGCACCTCGTGCCCGGCCGCGACCCACCGCCCGCCCAGCGCCTCCGCCATCCCGCCCGACCCCAACACCCCGACCCGCATCCCCGCGCCTCCTCGTCCGGCATGCTCGACCGGACCGACGTTAGGGAACCCGGCGGGCACCGAACGGTGCCCACGACAAGGGGGAGCGGCCATGGCCTTCCTCGCGGACTGCCGCGCCCGGCAGGCGTTCGACCTGCTGGCCAACACCTGGAACCCGGTGGTGCTGCACGCGTTGCGGCACGGCCCCCGCCGACCCGCCGAGCTGCGCCGCGCGATCGGCGGCATCCGGTCCAAGGTGCTGACCGAGACCGTGCGCCGGTTGGCGGCCGCCGGCCTGGTGGTGCGCCGCGAGCTGCGCGACCGGGTCGAGTACGAGCTGACCGACCTGGGCCGCAGCCTGCTGGAACCGCTCGACGCGCTGGGCCGGTGGGCGCACGAGCGCGGTGACGAGATCACCCTCGACGGCGTGCCCGGTGATCACGCGTCCGAAGTGGACGAACGCCCGAGTGCCCCGGCGGCCCGTTCGGTTTCGGCCGTCCGCTCGGTTCCGGGCGTCCGTTCGGCTCCGCCGGCCGTCGATGCCGCTAGCCGTCGATCGTGAGCACGCAGCCGTCGCGGTCCACGGTCGGCACGTCCGGCTCGTCGAACCAGTGGCCGCCGTCGGCGAGGTAGCGGAACCGGTGCGTGCCCGGGGGGAGGACCACGGTGACCGTGCGCGTGCCGTCGCGGCGGGGCACCAGCTCGTGCACGCCGGGGGTCCAGTCGTTGAACGTGCCGACCACGCTGACCGGTCCGCGCGGGTGGTCGAGGGGCAGCGAGAAGGTCACGCGGCGCTTCGGGCCGAAGAGGCGAGTGCTGCGGAGCATCGTTCTCCCTCGCGAGTCGATCTGGCCAGGACTCCGGGCGGAACCAGCGTCCCGGCGGCGTGGCGGCGTTTCAAGCGGGGCGCGCCGCGCTGCGCCGGTGGTCACCCGTCGGTGTGACCACGCTGCCGGTCGTGCCGTCGACATCGGGTGACGCGGCGGACGCGTTCTACCGCGCGTGCGAGCAGTCGGACACCGCGCTGCTGGACGCGCTGTACCGGCCGGGGTTCGAGCGGATGGTCAACCACAAGCCGGACTTCGAGGGCGT
Organism: Actinosynnema sp. NPDC059335; assembly: GCF_042752395.1. Classification (NCBI taxonomy): domain Bacteria; kingdom Bacillati; phylum Actinomycetota; class Actinomycetes; order Pseudonocardiales; family Pseudonocardiaceae; genus Actinosynnema; species Actinosynnema sp. NPDC059335. The sequence goes on from NZ_JBHYXZ010000013.1 coordinate 38,630, forward strand.
CGCCGGGCTGCGCTGGTTCCTCGACCGGGGGGTGGACGTCAACGCGGAGTTCTGCCTGCACCACGCCATCGGCCGCGGCCGGAGCGCCGAGGTCATCGAGGTGCTGCTCGACGCGGGCGCCGACGTGAACCTGCCGTGGGGCCGCTGGGACGTCGTCGCGGCGCTGCTGGACGCCGGGATGGCCGCGGACACGCGGGGGTGGAGCAACTTCACGCCGTTGGGCAGGCGGCGATGAACGGCCGTGCCGACGTCGTGCGGCTGTTGCCGGCGCGCGGCGCCGACGTGACCGACAAAGCCTTCGACCACACCGGCCCCACGCCGCTCGACCGCGCGTTGTGGGGAGTGCGCCACAACCGCGCCGCCGACGGCGACTATGCCGCGACTGTCGCCGCTTTGATCGCTGTGAACGCTCCTACCAGCCACGACGCGCCGACCGGTGACGCGGGGGTGGACGCCGTGATGGCCCAAAGATCACCGTAAGGAGCGAATGACGTGCCCATGGGCAACTTTCCCGGCGCGAGTTTCGTTGCCGGGAATGAAGGAGGCGGCGCGGCCCCGAGGCGTGGGCGCAGGGAGGAGGACGGAGGCAGGAGGACGGAGACGAGGAGCCGGACAAGGAGCGAGGGGCGCGTGCGTCCAGGCCGTGCGCTCGGAGCGCGAGTGCGTCGATGGTCCATAGACGGGTGTCTATGAAGTGAGTCGCACTGCATCGACCGCATTCGATTGACGATGCGGGCCGGCGGGGCAAAGAATCCGGGCATGAGCAGCCCCGTTGTGACGCCCCGAGTGGCCTTGACGGTCGACCAGGCCGTCGCGTACGCCGAGCGGTTTGGGTGTCTGGCCGACCCGACGCGGGTGCGACTGCTGCACGCGGTGGCGGCCGGCGAGACCACGGTCGGCCGGTTGGCGGACGTGCTCGGGGTCAGCCAGCCCACCTGCTCGCACCACCTGCGCAAGCTCGCCGCCGCCGGGTTCGTCCACCTCCGCCGCGACGGCACCGCCACGCTGGCCTCGGTCGACCCGGCCGGCCGGGTGTTGCTGCCGCACGCGGTGGACGCGGTGCTCGGGGCGATCCCCGCGCGGCCGCTGGAGCCGCCCGCGGACGTTGCCGTGCGGGCGATGGTGGATGACGACTGGGCCGACGTGCGGCGCATCTACGGCGAGGGCATCGCGACCGGGGACGCCACGTTCGAGACCGAGGTGCCCAGTCGGCGGACGTTGGACGTCAAGTGGCTGCTCGACCACCGGTGGGTCGCGGTGGTGGATGGGGTCGTCGCGGGGTGGGCGGCGGCGACGCCCGTGTCGCCGCGGGAGTGCTATGCGGGGGTGGCGGAGACGTCGCTGTACGTGGACGCGCGGTTCCGGGGGCGTGGGGTGGGGAAGGCGTTGCTGCACCGGCAGGTCGGGGCGGCGGATGCCGGTGGGTTGTGGACGTTGCAGGCGGTGGTGTTCCCGGAGAACCGGGCGAGTGTCGCGCTCCACCGGTCGGCCGGGTTCCGGACGGTCGGGGTTCGGGAGCGGATCGCGGTGCACCGCGGGGTTTGGCGGGACACGATCTTGTTGGAGCGGCGCGCCTGACGGGTCGGCGCGGCTGAACGGGCCGGAGCGCGGCGCGGAAGGTCGGCGCGGAAGGTGCCGGAGAACCCGTGTGAAAGACCCTGGAAACCGCGGCAAGGGCACTGGCCCTGGGAGCACCCGTGAAAAGCCCTGAAAAGGGTCGGAGGCGGTAGGGCGGGGAAGGGGGGTGGACAGCAGGGGAGGGTGCGGGGACGCGGTTGGGTAGGGCGAATTGGGGCGCGCGGGATGGCGGCTCCCTTCCCATTTTCATTTTATAGCGCACACCGGGGCTTGTGGCAAGACCCCGGTCATGTCGCAGAATCGCCGCTCGGAATGGAGCTGCCGGAAAAGGGGGAGGGGTGCCGGGGGTGAATTGTGGGTGGCGGCGGCAGGGGAGGGGTGTCGGTGACGAGAGCGGGATCACAAAGGGTGCAGTGGCTGCAAAGTTGCAGTCAGTGCATGATTTTCCCTACCCTGATCGAGTGAGCACGCACGCGGCCGAGGGGCTGCGCGACCGCAAGAAGCGGCAGACCCGCACGGCTCTGGCGCACGCCGCCGTCCGCCTGGTCGCGGAACGCGGCCTCGACAACGTGACCGTCGAGGACATCAGCGCCGCCGCCGACGTCTCGCCGCGCACCTTCTTCAACTACTTCGCCGGCAAGGAGGACGCCGTCCTCGGCCCGGACCCGGAGGCGGGCCCCCGCATGCGTGCCAACGTGCTGTCCCAGCCGGCGCACCTGTCCGCCGCCGAGGCGGTGCGGGAGGCGTTGCTGGCGGAGGTCGCCGCCGAGTTGGCCGACGACCGCGACTTCTGGTTGCTGCGGATGCGCGTGGTGCAGCAGCACCCCGTGCTGGTGGCCAAGGTGTTCGCCGGCGGCGAGGCCGTCGAGCGCCACCTGGTCGCCGCCATTGCCCAACGGGTCGGCCTGCCCGCCGACGACACCTACCCGCTGCTGCTCGCCGCGGCGGCGGGCGCGGCGTTCCGGGTGGCGGTGACCCGCTGGTCGAGCACGGCCGCGCCGCTGCAGGACCTGCTCGCCGAAGCGCTCGACATGCTCGCCGCGGGGCTCGCGGAGCCGCCGCGTGCGGAGCCGCGGGACGGTCGACTCGGCGATGACCGCCATGGTCAACCCCGGGGAGATCAACCCGGGGGAGACCAAGCGCGGCAAGTGACCGAAGCGCGGCACGACGACGCCTGAAGCCACTGCGACAAGCCAACGACAACCCACCGCGAAGACCCAACGCGACAACCTGGGGGAACCGATGTCCACCGAAACCGGCACGACCTCGCGCCGGGACGTCATGCAAGCCATGTCCGGCCTCATGCTGGGCATGTTCATGGCCATCCTGGCCTCGACCATCGTGTCGAACGCGCTGCCGCGCATCATCTCCGACCTGAAGGGCTCGCAGTCCGTCTACACCTGGGTCGTCACGACCGAGCTGCTGGCGATGACCGCGACCGTGCCGCTGTGGGGCAAGCTCGCCGACCTCTACAGCCGCAAGCTGCTGATCCAGCTCTCCCTCGGCCTGTTCGTGGTGGGCTCGCTCATCGCGGGCTTCTCCCCGAACGTCGAGGTGCTCATCGCCAGCCGCATCGTGCAGGGCCTCGGCGCGGGCGGCATGACGGCGTTGGCGACGATCGTGATGGCGGCGATGATCCCGCCGCGCGAGATGGGGCGCTACGCGGGCATCTTCGGCGCGGTCTTCGGCGTCGGCACGGTCGCCGGCCCGCTCATCGGCGGCCTCATGGTGGACACCTCGTGGCTGGGCTGGCGCTGGTGCTTCTTCATCGGCGTGCCGTTCACCCTCGCCTCGATCTTCCTGCTCCAGCGCACGCTGAACCTGCCGGTCGTGCGCAAGGAGGTCACGATCGACTACCTGGGCGCGGCGCTGATCGTCGGCGGCGTGTCCACCCTGCTGGTGTGGTCCACGCTGGCCGGCCACCAGTTCGAGTGGGCCTCGGCGTGGACCGCGCTGCTGGTGACGGTCGGCGTGGTGCTGCTCGGCCTGGCCGTGTGGGTGGAGTCGCGGGCGGCCGACCCGATCGTGCCGCTGACGATCTTCGCCAACCGCACGGTGACGTTGACGACGGTGGCCAGCGCGCTCGTCGGCGTGGCCATGTTCGGCGGCACGGTGTTCCTGTCCCAGTACTTCCAGATCGGCCTGGGCAAGACGCCGACGCAGGCGGGCCTGATGAGCCTGCCGATGATCTTCGGCCTGCTGGTGTCGTCGACCGTCGCGGGCCAGCTGATCACCAAGTGGGGCAGGTGGAAGGCGTTCCTGGTCGCCGGCGGCGTGATCATGATCGGCGGGATGCTGCTGCTGGCCACGATCGACGCGAACACCAGCGTGTTCATGGTCAGCGTGCACATGGCCGTGCTGGGCATCGGCGTCGGCATGCTCATGCAGAACCTGGTGCTGGCGGCGCAGAACGACGTGCCCGCCCGCGACCTCGGCGCGACCACCTCGACCCTCACGTTCTTCCGCAGCCTCGGCGGCGCGATCGGCGTGAGCGCGTTGGGCGCGGTGCTCGCCAACCGGGTGACGTCGCTGAGCGAGGAGAAGTTCGGCCCGGCCCCCGGCGGCGGCGAGGGCACGGTGCCCGACCTCGCGCTGCTGCCCGAGCCGGTGCGGCTGGTCGTGCGGGAGATCTACGCCACGGCCACCGCGGAGCTGTTCCTGATCGGCGCGCCGATCGCGGTGCTGGCGCTGCTGGCCGTGCTGTTCATCAAGGAGAAGCCGCTCAAGACCCTCAGCGGTGACGAGCGGTTGGCGGCGGAGATGGCCGCGGGCCACTGACCGCGGGAAGACACGTGTCGGACATGTGAGGGGCCCGGTGGGTCTAAGTCGCCACTATAGCGCGGGGCCG
>NZ_JBHYXZ010000013.1:43065-46465 GCF_042752395.1 Actinosynnema sp. NPDC059335
GACAAGTGCGACACTTTCGCCGTGTCCGGACTGCGCGAACGCAAGAAGCTCGCCACCCGCACGGCGTTGGCCGACGCCGCGCTGCGGCTGTGCGTGGAGCACGGCCTCGACGGGGTGACCGTCGAACAGGTGGCGACGGAGGCCGGCGTCTCGCTGCGCACGTTCTTCAACTACTTCTCCTCCAAGGAGGAGGCCGTCGTCGCGGGCGACGTCGCGACCGCCGCGGCCTTCGTCCGGGCCTTCGCGGACCGGCCCGCGGACGAGCCCGTGCTGTCCGCGCTGCGCGCCGCCCTGGTCGACGTCGTGTCCGACCGGATCGAGCCGGACCGCGTGGCGCAGCTGCGCGCCCTGCGCCGCACCCCCGCGCTGCTGCCGCACCAGATCGCCGCGTTCGCCGTGCAGGAACGCGAACTCGCCGCCGTGGTCGGCGCACGGGTGGGCGTGGACCCGGCCACCGACCTGTACCCCGCGATGTTCGCCGCCACGACCATGGCCACCCTGCGGGTCGTGGTCGGCTGGTGGCTGGACGCCGCCGAACGGCCCGAGCTGTCCGAGCTGATCGACGTGATGATCGCCCGTCTGGACGCGGGCTTCGCCGCCGTGCGCCCGGACCGCGGCTAGGACCCGGTCCGCCGTTATCGCGTCCCGCCGCGCCGCGGTCCGCCGAAATCGGGGACATCCGGGTGAACGTCCAGTCCGCGCCCACGTGGAATGGAGCACCCCGGTAGGAGCAGATCTCGGGGTACTGCGCTGTCGGTATGCCCGGCCGGCCGCAGGCGGGTGACGGGGGAATCCGGTACCGGTGCAGGTCCATAGCCTGCCTGGGGCCGGGCGATCCGCGCTCCGGCGGAAGCGAAACGAGGTGTACCGCGGTGCGAAGACGTGCGGTGATCCAAGTGGCGACGGGTGCTCTGCTGGCCGCCGCGATGACAGTTCCCGGTGCGGCGGCCGACCCCTCGACCGCGGCGGTGTCGACGTTGACGAAGTCCGTGGGCGGGGTGTCGTCACCCGCCGACCACGGGGCCACCGCCACCTGGGTCGTGGCGTACGACAACAACGGCACCGGCGTCGGCCAGGCCACCGTCACCGACGCCGTGGGCGCGGGGCAGTCCTACGTGACCGGCTCGCTGGACGTGCCGCCCGGCTGGACCCCGTCGTGGTCCACCGACGGCAGCACGTTCCAGACCGCCGAACCCGGCTCCGGCGTGGTCGCGGTGCGCGCGCAGAACCCCACCGCCCGGCCGGGCGGGACGTCGCTGGACGCCCTGCTGACCCCGCCGGTCCAGGCGTCCACCACCGCCACCGGCGGTGACGGGTTCACGCCGCTGCTGCACCGCACGCCCACCGGCGCGCTCCAGGCGTGGAACATCTACCACCACGCGGCGCCGGCCGTGCCGAAGGTCGTGTGCAGCGAGCTGTCCACCGGCCAGCTCTGCGCCGGCGGCCCGTGGCCCAAGCCGCTCAACACCACGCCCGGACCGCTCGGCAGCGGCGCGACCGGCGACATCGGCAGCCCGATGGCGCAGCAGTACTTCCGCGACCCCGCCGCGCCGTCCCAGGTCCTGTACGCCGCGGTGACCCCGTCGTCGATCGGCGTCGGCTGCCTCGACCTCGCCGCCGCGGCGAACTGCGGCTACTGGTCCCTGCTGGCCCGCGGCGGCTCGCCGCTGAGCGTGAACGACCTCGCCGGTTTCGTGGAGGTCGGCGGCAACCTGTACGGCGTGGCGAGCACGGGCCAGGTCGTCTGCTGGAACGTCGCCACCCGCGCCGCGTGCCCCGGCCAGCCGTTCGCGGCGATCGTGCCGCCCAGCAACGCCCAACCGGGCGGGGTGAACGCGTGGTACTACGGCGCGATGACGGTCGTGGCGGGCAAGGTGTTCGCCTCCTCGTCGCAGCCGGGCGGCGGCACCCAGCCCGCCCTGGGCTGCTTCGACCCGGCCACCGGCGCCGCGTGCGCCGGCTGGGCCTCGCCCCGGCCGACCGGCCCCGCCGGGAACTACACCTACAACGCCTACACGGCGTACGGCACGGCGGGCGCGCAGGTCGGCGCCTGCTCCACCACCACGGGCTCGTCGCCCGGCGTGACCACCTGCTACGCCCTGGACGGGTCGGCCCTGGCCGCGCCGTCGTCCGCGGTCGGGCTGCCCGCCGGCGTGATCGCGTTCAACCCGGAGGTCGTCACCGACCCGAACGGGCACATCCGCGGCTACCTGCCGATCTGGGGCGGCCCGTACGCCGGCGCGACGATCTGCCACGACTGGACCACCGCGTCCGCGTGCGCGGGCCTCGCCAACCCGATCACCCACCCGACCGTCAACGGCGGCGTCACCCGGGACTACGGCTACGCCTACGACGTGCCGACGGGCTGCATGATCGGGCTCGGCGACGCGGGCGTGCTGTTCTCGATGGACCCGCTCACGGGCGGCTCGCCGTGCGTGCGCTCCGGCGGCCAGATCAGGCTGACGCCCGGTGACTTCTACTGCGACGGGGCCACCGGCCACGTCCAGGGCTACGGCGCGGCCCGGCTCGTCGGCGTCACGCCCGGCAACGTCGACTTCGGCGCGTCCCGGGTGACCGTCACCGACCAGGACGGCGCCACCGTGGCCACGCCCGGCTTCGCGCCCGACGGCACGGTGGACCTGAGCGGCGTGTCGCCGACCGCCCACCCGACGCTCGACGTCACCACGACGCTGGTGCTGACCAACGGCGCGGACTTCGGCGGCGGCAACCAGCCCCGGCTGGTCGTGGACTTCGTCGGCGACCCGCCGCAGGTGTGCTTCCGCACCACCATCGCCACCGAGTGCGCCGTGACCGACGTGGCCAACACCGCGACCGGCACGGACACCACCGGCGCGTTCAGCTCGAACACCGTCACCGTCCCGGTCGCGCCGGGACCCGCCTGCCGGCCGGTGGTGACGGTGGACAAGGAGATCTGCGCCTCGAAGACCGCGTCCCACTGCGGGCCGAACGGCGCCGGGCCGTGGGCCAAGCAGGCGCCCGTGGGGCTGCTGGGCCTGCTCAACGCCACCGCGTACTGGCGGATCACGGTGACCAACCAGGGTCCGGTGGCGGTCACCGACGCGCGGGTCGTGGACTACGAGGAGCCCGGCTGCGAGGCGGCGGCCGGGACGTTCACGCTCCAGCCGGGTGAGACCAAGCGGTTCTACTGCTCGACCTACGCGGTCATCACGCTGTTCCCGATGACCAACCAGGCCAAGGCGAGCTTCGTCCCGCGCAACTCGCCCGCCGACACCCCGCCGTCGTACTCGGCGTGGTCGTCGGCCACCGCCTGCTCCCTGTTGTGCGCGTTGCGGTAGCCGACCGGCCGGGGGGGGGGCGCGGCGGCCCCACCGGCCCCCCCCCGCGGCGCAGGCGGCCCAGGGGATCGGCAGCGCGGGCA
>NZ_JBHYXZ010000013.1:46475-53356 GCF_042752395.1 Actinosynnema sp. NPDC059335
CCGGGCTCTCGCGGGGGGGCGCGGGCCCCCCCCCCGGCCCCGGTGGGGGGGGGGGGGGCCCCCCCCCGGGGGGGGGGGGCCCCCCCCCCCCCCCCCCGCCCACCCCGCGCGACTCAGGCGTCCCAGGTGATCGGCAGCGCGTGCACGCCGTACACCAGCATGTCCTCGCGCAGCGGCACCTCCTCCGCCGGCACGGCCAGCCGCAGGCCCGGCAGCCGGGTGAGCAGGCCGGTGAACCCGGCCGCCATCTCCACCCGCGCCAACTGCTGGCCCAGGCACTGGTGCACGCCGTGCCCGAACGCCAGGTGCGGCCCGCGCGGGCGGGTCACGTCCAGCTCGTCCGGCCGGGGGTACTGGTGCGGGTCACGGTTGGCGGCCGGCACCGACACCAGCACGGTCGAGTCGGCCGGGACCACCTTGCCGGCGATCTCCACCTCCTCCAGCGTGGTGCGGACGACCCCCAGGTGCACGATCGACAGGTAGCGCAGCAGCTCCTCCACCGCCCCGGCGACCAACGACGGGTCCGCGCGCAGCGCGGCGAGCTGCCCGGGGTGCTCCAGCAGGGCGAACGTGCCGAGCGCCAGCATGTTGGCCGTCGTCTCGTGGCCCGCGACCAGCAGCAGGTTCGCGATGCCGATCAGCTCGTCGTCGGTGAGCGTCGGGTCGGCCTCGATCAGGCCGGACAGGATGTCGTCGGTGGGCTCGGCGCGCTTGGCCTCCACCAGGCGGCGCATGAACGCGCGCAGCTCGTCGGCGACCCGGATCGTCTCGGCCACCGGCACGTCCAGCTTGAGCAGCGTGCCGGTGCGCTCCTGGAACTCGGCGCGGTCGCGGTACTCGACGCCCAGCAGCTCGCAGATCACCAGTGACGGCACCGGCAGGGCGAACGCCCGGACCAGGTCGGCCCCCGGACCGGCGGCGACCATCGCGTCGAGGTGGTCGGCGACGATCCGCTCGATGCGCGGTTCGAGCCGGCGCATCCGGCGCACGGTGAACTGGCCGGTGAGCAGCCTGCGGTACCGGGTGTGGTCGGGCGGGTCCATGGTGATGAAGCTGCCGGCGCGGGCCCGGCCGTCGGCGAGCCGGGCGCGGACCTCCGGGGGCAGCTTCTCCAGCACGCGGCGGCTGCGGAACCGGTCGGAGCTGAGCCGCGGGTCGCCCAGCAGGGTGCGGGCCAGCGCGTGGTTCGTGACGACCCACACCGGGTCGCCGTCGAGCATGGTCATCCGGTGCACCGGGCCCTGCGCGACGAGCTCGGAGAGGGCCCGCGGCGGGTCGAAGGGGCCCGCGTCGCGGCGGGTGTGCTCGGGCGGCAGGGGAACCGTCGGTCTGCCGGAGGCGGGGCGCTTCTCCTGGGAAGCGGTGGTCATCGACGTTCCGTTCCCGACCCGGTGCGTGACCGGGCCGCTGCTCTCGGCGATGTGATGACTCACGGTACCAAAACATGCACACTGTGCAGCTTTTTCGGCGGGCGGGCCGGTGTAACTCAATGCACAGCGAGCAAACTTGCACGACGTGCAAGTTAGAGCGATAGTTGTATGCGGCAAGCAATGTGAGGAAGGGGGACGGCATGGACGCCGTCTTGCGCGAGGTCGAGGACCGGATGCGCGACCTGCTCAGGATCGTGCGGATGGTGAAGCAACGGCGCCACCACCTCTCGTCCGGCCTGATCGGCACGCTCGCCCTGATCGACCGCGCCGCCGGCAACCCCACCGGCTGCCACGCCAAGGAACTGGCCGCCCAGGCCGGGCTCGACCCGTCCACGGTCAGCCGGGCGGTGGCCGCCCTGGTCGCCAACGGCCTGGTCGAACGGCGCGCCGACCCCGACGACGGCCGCGCCAGCATCCTCGTGGTGACCGAGCGCGGTCACGCCGAGCTGGCCGCCATGCGCGACTGGTACCACCAGCTCCTGCACCGCGCGTTCGCCGACTGGAGCCCGCAAGAGGTCGAGGCGCTGACCGCATCCCTGGGACGCCTGACCACCGACATCGAGGGAGCCCTCGGCTCCACCTTGGAGGCCGCGCGATGAGCGCACCCGCCACCACCACCGGCGCGATGAGCCACAGGCAGGTCCTGGAGGCTTTGAGCGGCCTGTTGTTGGTGTTGTTCGTCGCGATGCTCAGCGGCACCGTCGTCTCCACGGCGCTGCCGCAGATCATCGGCGCGCTCGACGGTTCGCAGACCCAGTACACGTGGGTCGTGACCGCCACCCTGCTGACCGCGACCGCCGCCACGCCGATCTGGGGCAAGCTCGCGGACCTGTTCGACAAGAAGACCCTGGTCCAGGTCGCCATCGTGATCTTCGTGCTGGGCTCGGTGGTCAGCGGCTTCGCGCAGAGCGCGGGCCAGCTCATCGCCGCCCGCGCGTTCCAGGGCATCGGCGTCGGCGGCCTGCAGGCGCTGGTGCAGGTCGTGATCGCGGCGATGATCCCGCCCCGCGAGCGCGGCCGCTACAACGGCTACCTCGGCGGCGTGATGGCCCTGGCCACGGTCGGCGGCCCGCTGCTCGGCGGCCTCATCGTGGACACCTCGTGGCTGGGCTGGCGCTGGTGCTTCTTCATCGGCGTGCCGGTCGCGGTGATCGCCCTGTTCGTGCTCCAGGCCACCCTGAAGGTGCCGAGCGTGCGGCGGGAGGACGTGAAGATCGACTACCTGGGCGCGGGCCTGATCGCGGTCGGCGTGAGCGTGCTGCTGGTCTGGATCTCGTTCGTGGACGGGTCGTTCGCCTGGCTGTCGTGGCAGACCTTCGCCATGGTGGGCGCGTCGGTGGTGCTGCTGGGCGCGGCGGTGGCCGTGGAGGCCCGCGCGGCGGAGCCGGTGGTGCCGCTGCGGATCGTGAAGCAGCGCACGACGGCGTTGGCGATCCTGGCCAGCGTGGCGGTCGGCATGGCGATGTTCGGCGGCGCGGTGTTCCTCGGCCAGTACTTCCAGATCGGTCGCGGCTACACCCCGACCGAGGCCGGTCTGCTGACCATCCCGATGATGGCCGGCGTGCTGGGCGCGTCCATCGTGTCCGGGCGGCTGATCACCAAGACCGGTCGGGTCAAGCCCTACATCGTGGCGGGCGCGGCGACGCTGGTGGTCGGGTTCTTCCTGCTGGGCCAGATCGACCACGCCACGTCGCTGGTGCTCGTCGGCGGCGCGATGCTGCTCGTCGGCGTCGGGGTCGGCATGAGCATGCAGAACCTGGTGCTCGCGGTGCAGAACACGGTGCCGCTGAAGGACATCGGCGCGGCCAGTTCGACCATCGCGTTCTTCCGGTCGCTGGGCGGCACGGTCGGCGTGTCGGTGCTCGGCGCGGTGCTGGCGCGCCGGGTCGAGAGCGCCATCACCCGCGACCTGACCGCGGCGGGCATCCCCGTCTCCGGCGGTGGCGGCGGCAGCCTCAACCTCAACGTCCTGCCGGACGCCGTGCAGCACATCATCCGGGCCGCGTACGGCGACGCCACCGGGCACATCTTCCTGATCTCGGCGGCCATCGCCGTGGTCGGCGTGGTGGCGGCGCTGCTGCTCAAGCCGATCACCCTGCGCACGAGCCTGGACCTGGCCGAGCAGCGGCCGGCGGTCGGGGCGGACGCCTGACGGGTCGGACCGAGGGGATCCCGGCGGGGCGGTGACCACAGGTCGCCGCCCCGCCCTTCTGTTGGCGAGAACCCGTCGGGATCTGGCACCGCGGCCGCTGCCGCGCGGGCCGTCGCGCTCCTACCGTCCACGGTGAACAACCCACCTGCGACGACAAGGACCGCCAACCATGGTCGTGGTCACGGCACTGCTCATCGGCGTGCTGTACGTGCTCCTGAACTCCCTCGTGCCCGAGCGGCACCGCCGGCCGTTCAACGCGGTCATGGTCGGCGGCGCGGGCGCGGCCTACCTCAGCGGCGGCGGGCTCGGCGCGTGGGAGTTCGCCATCACCGCCGTGATCACCTACTGCGCGTTCCGCGGCCTGCGGTCGTGGACGTTCATCGGCATCGGGTGGCTCGTGCACACGGCCGCCGACGTGGCGCACCACCGGTACGGCAACCCGATCGTCCCGTTCGCCGAGCACTCGTCGCTCGGCTGCGCGATCTGCGACCCGGTGATCGCGTTGTGGGCGTTCGCCGGCGGACCGGGCCTGCGGTCGATGACCCCGGCGGCGCTCGTGCGGGCCCTGCGCCGGTCGCGCACCGCCGACCGGTAGCGCCGGGGCCGCCACGGGGTCGGGCGCGTGACCCCGTGGCGACGATCCGGCGGGCTACTGCTCGTTCACGTACCAGCGCTGGTCGCCGTCGGAGAGGTCGCACTCCTCCAGGCGCGGGCTGCGCTCGTGCCCGTCGTAGGTCAGGCAGGTGCCGAACTCGTCGTTGACGAACACCCGCGACGCGCCGCTGCCCTCGCGCCACCACAGCTGCCCGGGGTCGCCCGGGTCACACTCGCGGCCCTTGAGGATGCCGCCGATCGCCGCCGCGCACAGGCCGGTCCCGACGTTCCGGATCAGGTTGTCGCCGCTGCCGAGGCGCCACAGCTGCCGGTCGATGCCCCGGTAGTCCTCGGTGATGATCGGCTTGGTGTCCCAGAGGGTCTGCAGCCAGACGTCCTCCGAGCCGTTCGCGCTCTCGATCACCGCCAGGGTCGCCTGCGCGGCGACGTCCGCTCTCGCCTCCGCCCCCGCGTGCGGGGCGAACACCGCCGCCGAACCCACGACCGCCAGTGCGACCAACGCCTTGCGCAGTGCCATGGAATCCACCTCTCCCGTTGTCCCGGGCGGCGTGGTGGGCGGCCCGGAGAGCCGAAACTCGGCCGACCCAGTACAGCGAGAGCGCGCCCACGACAGCCAGCAACGCGACACGTGCGGGTGAAGAGAGAACCCGTTGCGGTGCTCAAGCGACGACCGGCACCACGCAGCGCGCCCGTTCGACGGTCCCGCGCCGAACGGACGTTCACCGGCACAGGTGGGTGAGTGAGCCTGCCGCGCCCACCGTCCGCGCGAGCCTTCGCGCGACTCCCCGACCGGCTCGCGGTGGCGTGACCGGAGGCGGCGCACGCCGTCCCCGTGACCCGTTGCCCGACCCGCCGGGCAACGGGCGACAGCTGCCGGGGGAGGGGGTCCGAGCGCGACGATCGGACCATGACGAACTGCCCGTTCTGCTCCATCGCCGCCGGTGACGCCCCGGCGGTCGTCGTCCGCTCCTGGCCCGACGCCGTGGCGATCCGCCCGCGCTCGGGCGGTGTGAACCCGGGACACGTCCTGGTGCTCCCGCGCGTCCACGTGGACGACGTCGGCGTGGACCCGGCGGTGACGGCCGCGGTGATGCGGCGCGCGGCCGAGTTGGCGGCCGAGCTGCCCGACGCCAACGTCATCACCAGCAAGGGCCGGGTCGCCACGCAGACCGTCCGGCACCTGCACGTGCACGTGGTGCCGCGGCGGGAGGACGACGGCCTGCCGCTGCCGTGGACCCCGCGGCCCGCGGCCCGCGCCGGCGGGGCGGCGGTCTGACGAGCCGGCCGGGGCGAACGGCTCTCCGCGCCACAACACGATCACGGCCGGGGTGAGCCGTTCGGCGAGCGGCCGGTCGCGGGTCGCCGCCTGGCACCCGAGGCGCACGTCGTCATTGAAGCGCGAGGAGCCGTCATCGCGCCCCGGCTCCACTGCGGACATCGGCCGCCCCGGGGCCTCCGGGCGGTGCCCCGGGGGGGGGGGGGGGGGGCCCGCGGGCGCCGCGGGGCGGGCCTAGACAACACAACCACGCGGGGGGGTTAAAAAACATAGCCGACGCGGGGAGCCGACCTCGCGCCCCGCCACCAGGGCGCACCTCGGCCCCCCGGGGCCCCCCGGGGGGTCCCCGCGCGGTGCGGCCCGGCCCGGCGCGGGACACGGTGTCAGATCACGTCCACGAAGACCGGGTTCGCGTAGAACCACAGGTCCGACCACGGGTCGGCGTCGCCGACGACGTCCATCACCGGGTGGCCGTCGGCGGTGAGCCGGTTGCCGTCCGACCCGCGCAGCCGCAGGTAGAACGCGCCCTCCACGCGCCGGAACGCGTGCGTGAACCGCACCGTGCCGCGCGCGGTGCGGGGCACCTCGAACTGCCCGACCACCTGCGTGCCGGGCGCGGAGAACGCGTCGCGGTCCGCGGCCGGGCCGGTCACCGGGCCCGCGATCAGGTCCACCTTCGCGAGCCGGGGCACGGCGCCGCCGAAGTTCGCGCCGCGCGCCAGGTCGACCTCGACCACCACCTCGACGTCGTCGCCGCGCCGCACGAACGTGCGGCCGCCGATCGTGACGCCCCGGGCGTCGCCCTCCCCGAGCGACCGCACCCGCACGGTCAGCCCGTCGATGAGCCGCCCGTGCACCGCCACGACCCTGCCTGCCTGCATCCCGCGCATGACGTCCACATAGGACTTCGAGTCCGCGCCGACGAGGGTCGAGCTGTAGAAGCCGGGCCAGTAGTCGCCGTAGACCTGCGGCGTGCCGGTGTCCACGGGCGCGCCCCGGCTGCCGGTCGCGTTGTGGTCGCCGGCGCCGGGCTTGAACGTGTCCAGGTGCACCTGGTGCGCGTCGGAGGTGGCGGTGACCCACCACGGCCTGCCCTCGGCCAGCAGCGAGTCCCACAGGCCGCCGACCTTGGCCGTCATCCAGTCGAACCCGCCGTAGGTCCGGTACGGGTTCTCGGCGGCCGTGGGCGCGAAGCCGGGGAAGCTGTCCTGGTTCGGCGCGCCGTCGTAGTAGCCCCGCGCGCCGCCGCGGCCGCCGTCGGCGGTCCTGATGCCCGCCGCCTGGTGGCCGGGCGCGCCCTCCATGCCCACCGCCACGCCCGGGGCCGCCCCGCCCCCCCCCCGCCCCGCGGGCGGGGGGGTCCCCCCCCCCCCGGCCCGCGGGGGGGGCGTCCCGAGGCGGCGCGCCC
>NZ_JBHYXZ010000013.1:53366-62205 GCF_042752395.1 Actinosynnema sp. NPDC059335
GCGCAGCTCGTGCGGGCTGTCCACGCCGCGCCGGGCCGGGTGGTTGGCGAACATCAGCGCGATCTCCGTGCGGCCGGACAGCACCTGCGCCTCCAGGTACCGCAGGGCGGCCAACGCGTACGGCTCGCCGTCGGCCGAGGTGGCGCGGGCGATCAGGCCCTTGCCGCCGCTCGCCGCGGGCGTGGACAGGATCCCGCCGTCGTAGGCGGCCTCGAAGGCGCGCAGGATGTCCACCGCGGACCGGCCGGGCGGCAGGAACACCGTGGCGTGCTCGGCGCCCGGGATGTTCCACTCCAGACCCTGGTAGACGAGCACGTCCCGGTGCGCCCGGCGGGCGCGCTCGACGTCCGGCGCGACCTGGCCGACGGAGAACTTCTCGTGCGCCACCCCGCCGTGGTCGGTGATGACGATCCAGTCCAGCCCGTGCTCACGGGCCTTGGCGACCTGCTGGGCCACCTCGTACTGGCCGTCGGAGGAGTACTTGGTGTGGGTGTGGTGGTCGCCCGCGAACCACCGCCCCCGGCCGCGCCACGGGTTCACCGGGACCGGCGGCCGGTCGTCGTGCGCGTGGGCGGGCACCGCGCCGAGCGTGGTGGCCACGCCCGTCGCGCCCAGCCCGGCCAGGAACCGGCGTCGCGCCACCGAGAGCGGCCGGTCGTCCCCGACGTCGCGCCGGCTGCCTTCCGCTTCCCCGTGGTGGTGATCGTGGGCGTGGTGGTCGTGTGACATGCGGAACTCCGATCGCAGCGGCCCGGACGGCGGCAGGCCGAGTATCGGTTCGGCGCCCCGAGCCGGGTGGTGCGTCGAGCCGAACACCCGGTGAACACTCCGACGCCGGCCCGCGCCGGCCCGTCAAGACCGCGTAAAGGACCGGGGTTCGCCCGTGCGGCGCAACGGACGCGCGCACACTGGGCCCCGTGGACGGCAAGCGCAAGCGCGGCGAGCTGAGGATCTACCTCGGCGCGGCCCCCGGTGTCGGCAAGACGTTCGCCATGCTCGGCGAGGCGCACCGCCGCCGGGCACGGGGCACGGACGTGGTCGTCGGCCTGGTCGAGACCCACGGCCGGGACAGGACCGCGGCCCTGCTCGACGGCCTGGAGCAGCTGCCGCGCCGGCCGTCCGACGGCGAGCTGGACCTCGACGCGCTGCTCGCCCGCAGGCCCGAGGTCGCGGTGGTGGACGAGCTGGCGCACACCAACGCGCCGGCCTCCCGCCACGCCAAGCGCTGGCAGGACGTCGAGGAGCTGCTGGAAGCGGGGATCGACGTGCTCTCGACGGTCAACGTCCAGCACCTGGAGTCGCTCAACGACGTGGTCGAGCGCATCACCGGCGTGCGCCAGCGCGAGACCGTGCCGGACGAGGTGGTGCGGCGCGCCGAGCAGGTCGAGCTGGTCGACCTCACGCCCGAGGCGCTGCGCCGCCGCCTCGCCCACGGCAACGTCTACGCCGCCCACAAGATCGACGCGGCGCTGGGCAACTACTTCCGGCTCGGGAACCTGACCGCGCTGCGGGAACTGGCCCTGCTGTGGGTGGCCGACCAGGTGGACGTGGCGTTGCAGCGCTACCGCTCCGAGCAGCGCATCACCGACACGTGGGAGACCCGCGAACGGGTCGTGGTGGCGATCAGCGGCGGGCCGGAGAGCGAGACGCTGATCCGCCGGGCCCGGCGCGTCGCGGCCAGGGCGGGCGCGGACCTCATGGTGGTGCACATCCTGCGCGGCGACGGCCTGCGCGGCGTGTCACCGCAGCTCGTGGCCGGGCTGCGGCGGGTGACCGAGGACGTCGGCGCGACGTTCCACACGGTGGTGGGCGACGACGTGCCGACCGCGCTGCTCGACTTCGCCCGCGGCGTGAACGCGACCCAGCTCGTGCTCGGCACGTCCCGCCGGTCGCGGCTGGCCAGGGTGTTCGACGAGGGCATCGGCGCGGCCGTGATCCAGGCGTCCGGGCCGATCGACGTGCACATGGTCACCCACGACGAGGCCCGGCGCGGGCCGCGGCGGCGGTGGGGCGGCGCGAAGCACGCCCGGTCCCGCCAACTGCTCGGCTGGGGGCTGGCCGTGCTGCTGCCGGCCCTGGTGACGGCGGTGGGCCGGCTGTGGCACGACAGCCTCTCGCCGTCCACGGACCTGATCGGGTTCTTCCTGGCCACCGTGGTGGTCGCGCTGGTCGGCGGGTACGGCCCGGCGGTGGCGACCGCGTTCCTCGGCGCCGGGCTGCTCAACTACTTCTTCACCCCGCCCTACCACAGCCTGGCCGTGGCCGGCCCGGCGAACCTCGTCACGCTGGTCGCGATGCTGGTGGTGGCGGTGCTGGTCGCGCTGGTGGTGGACCGGGCGGCCCGGCTGGCCGAGCAGGGCGCGCGGGCCCGCACCGAGGCCGCGTTGCTCGCCTCCTACGCGCGCACGGTGCTGACCAGCCCGTTCCCGTTGCCGAGGCTGCTGGAGAAGGTGCGGGAGAACTTCGGGCTGGAGTCGGTGGCGTTGCTGGAGCGGCGCGACGGGACGTGGGCGCGGGTGGCGTGCGTGGGTCCGCGGCCGTGCGCCGAGCCCGACGACGCCGACGTGGACGTGCCCGTGACGGCGGACGTGCACCTGGCGCTGCGCGGCCGCACGCTGCCCGCGGCCGACCAGCGGGCGCTGGAGGCCGCGGCCGGGCAGGCGTTGATGGCGTTGCGGCAGCAGCGGATGGCCGCCGAGACGGCCGAGGCGCAGCGGCGGGCCGAGACCACCGAGCTGCGCACGGCGCTGCTGTCCGCCGTCGGCCACGACCTGCGCACCCCGTTGACCTCGATCAAGGCCGCGGTCGGCAGCCTGCGCGACACCGACCTCGCGTTGTCCGAGCAGGACACGTCGGAGCTGCTGGAGACCGTCGAGGTGTCCGCGGACCGGCTGACCGGCCTGATCGACAACCTGCTCGACTCGTCCCGGCTGGCCACCGGCGCGGTCGTGCCGCAACTGCGGTCCGTGACCTACGACGAGGTGGTGGCCCGCGCCCTGGCCGGCATCGACGACCGCGACACGGTGTCCGTGGACGTGGCCGAACACCTGCCGCCCGTGCTCGCGGACCTCGGCCTGCTGGAACGCGTGGTCGCCAACGTGGTCGACAATGCGCTGCGGCACGGCAGGCTCACCCCGCGCCGCCTGGTCGACGTGGACGGCGACGGCCGGATCCGGGCCGACGAGCCGGAGGTCGCGGTGCGCGCCAGCGCCTACGGCGACCGGGTGGAGCTGCGGGTCGTGGACCACGGGCAGGGGCTGCCGAAGAACACGGCCGACGCGGTGTTCGCGCCGTTCCAACGCCTCGGCGACCGCGACGCCACGCCCGGCGTCGGCCTGGGGTTGAGCGTGGCGAAGGGCTTCGTGGACGCCATGGGCGGCGCCATCACCGCGGAGGACACCCCCGGCGGCGGCCTGACCATCGTCATCTCGCTGCCGACCGCCGCGGTGACGACCGCATGACCACGGTCCTGGTGGTCGACGACGACCCGCTGATCGTGCGCGCGCTGCGGATCACGCTCAACGCCCACGGCTACGGCGTGCTCACCGCGTCCGACGGCGCGTCGGCGCTGCGCGCGGCCGACGAGCACCCCGACGTGGTGGTGCTGGACCTCGGCCTGCCCGACGCGGACGGCGTCGACGTGATCGCCGGCCTGCGCCGCGCCACCACCGCGCCGATCATCGTGCTGTCCGCCCGGACGGACTCGGCGGAGAAGGTGCGCGCGCTGGACGCGGGCGCCGACGACTACGTCACCAAGCCCTTCGGCGTGGACGAGTTCCTGGCCCGGCTGCGGGCCGCCGTGCGGCGCTCGGCCCACCGGCGGGTCCCCGCCGAGGAGCCGCTCGTCCGCACCGCGTCGTTCACCGTGGACCTGACCGCGAAGAAGATCCACCGCGACGGGACCGAGGTGCGCCTGACGCCGACCGAGTGGGGCCTGCTGGAGGCCCTGGTGCGGGCGGGCGGCGAGGCGCTCAGCCCGCAGCGGCTGCTCGCGGAGGTGTGGGGGCCGAACCACACGTCGGCCACCCACTACCTGCGCGTGTACCTGGTCCAGTTGCGGCGCAAGCTCGAACCGGACCCGGCCCACCCCCGGCACCTGGTCACCGAACCGGGCCGGGGCTACCGCTTCCAGCCCTGATCAGCGCCTCGGCGCGGGGGAGGGCAGGGTCCACCTGACGGCCTTGAGCGTGCCGTCGGCGGTGGTGCTCTCGCCCGCGACCGTGCCCCGGTCGTTCAACGCGGTCGGCAGGCTGTGCGCGCCGCCCAGCGAACCGAGGTAGGTCACCGTCCCGTTGCGCCACAGGAACGCGCGGGGCGCGTCCGGGTTGGCCGCCGACGTCCAGCCGATCACGTCGCCGCGCTGGTTGACCGCGACCGCCTCGGACGGGCCGGGCACGCCCAGGTCCACCGGCTTGCCGCCGGCGGGCCACAGCACCGCCTTGCGCTCGCCGGTGAACTGCCTGGTCCAGCCGACCACGTCACCGCGCTCGTTGAGCGCCTGCGGCCCGTTGGCCACCCCGCCGTCCTCGGCCAGCACCGTCACGCCCGAGCCGTCCCACCGCAACGCCTGCGTGCCCTGGTTGCCCACGACGACGCCCGCGCCGTTGATCGCCTCGACCGAGTACGTCCCCGAGCCCGGCACCGTGGCCAGCCGCTCGCACGTCGTCGTGGTCGCGCAGCGGAACGCGTACGCGTCCCCGCTGAACATCGGCAGCTTGGCGCCCGCCACCACACCGGCGTCGTTGATCGCGCTCAGCCACAGGTGCGGCCCGGACACCGGCAGCGTCGTGTGCGTGCCGTCGCGCCACAGGATCGCGCGCTCCTGGTGGTAACCCGACGACGAGGAGGAGGTGGTCATCGGCACCGAGCCGCTGTTGTTGATCGCCGACGCGACGACCCAGCCGCTGCCCGGCGAGATGTCGGTGGCCCCGCCCGCCTGCCAGATCCGCGGCCGCTGGACGTACGGCCCGGCGCCGCTGACCGCCTCCTGGATCAGCACCTGGCCGACCTGGTTGAGCCCCGAGGGCGTGCCGGCGCCGAGGTCGGTGGCCGCGCCGCCGGGCGACCAGTGCACGGTGTGCGGCGCGCCGTTGCCGGACGTGAACCCGATGACCTGGCCGAGGTCGTTGACCGCGACCGCGCGGTGCGTCGGGTAGCCGGGCAGGCCGGGCAGCGCGGTGACGAGGACGGCGGCCCGCGCGTCCGGCGCGGCCACCAGCGGGAGGGCCAGGGCGAGCGCCGCGATGGCCGCGGTCGTGCGTGACTTGGGCATGGTCGCTCCATTGCGAGATGTCCACTGAATCGATTCGAACGTATCCGCGCGGCCCCGCGGCCGGCGTCGTCCGGACAGCGGAATCGCCGGCCGGACCGGCGACCGGCCGCCGCCGGAGCACGACGTGCCGACGACTGGGCCGATCGGGTGTCGCGGCCCCGGCTGCGCCTCCCCGAAGCAACGCCGTCGCTCTCCGGGGTGTCCTAGTCACCGAGGGCAGTGGCGACCGCGGAGGCGCCGCCACGACGAGGGGAGTCCGATGGCCTGGGGCACGAGGGCACGCAGGATCGCGGCGCCGCTGGCGCTCGCGCTGGCCGCGGCGGTGGTGACGGCGGTGGTGACCGTTCCGTCGTCGGCCGCGCCCGCGCCGCCGACCGGCGGCCGGGGGGACGGCGCGCCACCGGAGGGGACGGTCACGCTCGTGACCGGTGACGTGGTGACCGTGCGCGGTGGCCGCGCCGACGTGCGACCCGGTCGGGGGCGCGGCGACGTGGGGTTCGTGCAGCGGCTGGACGAGCACGGCGACCTGCACGTGCTGCCGACCGACGTGCTGGGGGACCTGCGGTCGGGGCGGCTGGACGAGCGGCTGTTCGCGGTGAGCGGCCTGATCCGGGCCGGGTACGACGACCGGTCGACCCGGGTGACGCCGCTGATCGTCACGTCGACCGGCCCGGCCGTCGCGGGGCAGCCGCTGCCCAGCGTCGGCGGGTACGCGGTCGAGGCGGCCAAGGACACCGCGTTCTGGACCGGCCTGCGGGCGTCCGGCGTGCGGGAGGTGTGGCTGGACGGTCCCGTCCGCGCCACCCTGGACCGCAGCGTCCCGCAGGTCGGCGCGCCCCTGGCGTGGCAGGCCGGGCACACCGGCGCGGGCGCGAAGGTCGCGGTCCTGGACACCGGCGTCGACGCGACGCACCCCGACCTCGCGGGCGCGGTGGTCGAGTCGCGCAACTTCAGCGACAGCCCCGACACCGACGACCGCGTCGGCCACGGCACGCACGTCGCCGCCACGATCACCGGCTCCGGCCGCTACCAGGGCGTCGCGCCGGACAGCGTGGTGCTCAACGGCAAGGTGCTCGGCGACCACGGCGGCGGCCGCGAGTCCGACATCATCGCGGGCATGGAGTGGGCCGTGGCGGCGGGAGCCGACGTGGTCAACATGAGCCTGGGCGCCTCGATGCGCACCGACGGCACCGACCCGATGTCCCAGGCGCTCAACCGGCTCACCGCCGACAGCGGCGCGCTGTTCGTCGTCGCGGCGGGCAACTCCGGCCCCGGCGAGCACTCCATCGGCAGCCCGGCGGCGGCCGACCGCGCGCTCACCGTCGGCGCGGTGGACCGGTCCGACCGGCTGGCCGAGTTCTCCTCGCGCGGACCGCGCTGGTCCGACCACGCGATCAAGCCGGACATCACCGCGCCGGGCGTGGACATCGTCGCGGCCAAGGCGAAGCTCGGCCGCATCGGCGCCCCGGCCGACGACGGGCACGTGGCGCTGTCCGGCACGTCGATGGCGACGCCGCACGTGGCGGGCGCGGCCGCGATCCTCGCCGCCCGACACCCCGACTGGGCCGCCGACCGGATCAAGGCGGCGCTCATGGCGAGCGCCCGGCCGAACGCCGACCTGACCCCGTACGAGCAGGGCGCGGGCCGGCTCGACGTGGCCGCGGCCGTCACCACGTCGCTGACCGCGCGACCCGCCTCGCTGAGCCTGGGCGTGGCCCGGTGGCCGCACCACGACGACCAGCCGCTGGTGGCCGAGGTCGCCTACCACAACGCCGGCCCGGCCCCGGTGACCCTGGAGCCGGCCGCGGACCTGCGAGACCCGAACGGGGACCCGGCGCCCGCCGGCATGGTCGCGGTGTCGCCGTCGTCGGTCACGGTGCCGCCGGGCGGCGAGGCGACCGTCCGGGTCACCGTCACCACCTCGGTGGACGCGCCGGACGGCCGGTACGGCGGCGCGCTCGTGGTCGAGGGCGGCGCGACGACGCTGCGCACGCCGATCGGGTTCACCAAGGAGGTCGAGAGCTACGACGTGAAGCTCACGTTCCTCGACCACACCGGCGCGCCCACCCCGGAGTACTTCTACCGCCTGGTCGACGTGGACCACCGCATGGCGTACCTGGACCACGACCCGTCCGGCACCGTGGTCGCCCGCCTGCCCAAGGGCACGTTCTACGCCGACGCGTTCATCGAGACGCCGGCCACCCGGCAGGTGACCCAGGTGCTGGAGCCCAGCTTCACCGTCACCGGTCCGACCGAGGCCGTGTTCGACGCGCGGGCGGGCAAACCGATCGCGCTCGCGGTGGACGAGCCGGGCGCGGAGGTCGGGCGCACCGAGGTGTACTTCCGCCGCACGGCGAGCTGGGGCGAGACGGGCACCGGCTTCATCGGGTTCCGCCCGGGCGACGTGCTGTTCACGCCGTCCAAGACCTCGGCGCCCGGCGTGGCCGGCTTCTCCGTCGCCGGCCGGCTCGCCAAGCCCGACGGCGACGGCTCCTACCTCGGCAGCCCGTACCAGTACTCCGTGGCGTGGTCGCACGACGGCGCGGTGCCCGACCGGCTCGACCGCGCGTTCCAGCGGCGCGACCTGGTGAAGGTCAAGGCGGTCGCGGCCGCGGGCGGCGCCGGCCAGACGGGGTTCCTCGACCAGATGGCGGGCGGTCCGCTGCCGCTGCACGTCGACCGGTACTACTCGCCGGGCGTCGACTGGCACGGCGACTTCCTGCAGATGCCCGAACCGCAGGCGTTCCCGCCGCAGACGTCCCAGAGCACCGCGAAAGCGCGCCGCTTCGACCGGCCGACCACCGAGAAGTGGAACGCCGCCGTGTTCGGCCCGGCGTTCCCGCCGATGACCCGCGCCGCCGAGTGGGGTGGTCGGCTCGGCGACGAGGTGGCCGTCTCGGCGCCGATGTTCAGCGACCAGGACCCGAACCACTACGGCTTCTCGGAGGTCACGGCGGCGAAGACCACGCTGCACCGCGACGGCGTGCTGCTCGCCGAGTCGCCGTACGACGGCGCGGTGTCCGGCGTGGTGCCGCCGGGCAGGGGCACGTACCGCGTGCGCACCGAGGCCGAGCGGTCCGGCGTGGCCGAGCTGTCCACCCGCGTGGTGGCGGACTGGTCCTTCACGTCCGAGCACGTCGCGGGCGACGAGCCGGCGGCGCTGCCGCTGCTCGCGGTGCGGTTCGCGCCGTCCCTGGACGACCGCAACCGGGCCGCGGCCGGGCGTCCCTTCACGTTCCCGGTGTACGTGCAGCGCAACGGCACGACCGACACGCGCGACGTCGGCAGGCCCGCCGTGCAGGTGTCGTACGACGACGGCGCGTCCTGGCGGCCCGTGCCGCTGGTCAAGGTGGGTCAGCGGTGGCTGGCGGCGGTCGCGCACCCGGCCGGCGCGGCGTTCGTCTCGCTCAAGGCCCAGGCCCGGGACGCGGCGGGCAACTCGGTCGACCAGACGATCATCCGGGCCTACGCCCTGAAGTGATCACCGTCGGTGGCCCCCCCGGGCCCCCCCCCGGGGGGCCCCCGCGCGGTGGTGGACACGCCACCCCCCACCCCCCCCCACCACAC
>NZ_JBHYXZ010000013.1:62215-92651 GCF_042752395.1 Actinosynnema sp. NPDC059335
GCCACGTCCTGCCCGATGCGCTGGCGACGCACGTCCGGCAGCACCTCGTCCAGCAGCCGGCCCGCCTCGTCGGCCCCCGCCGCGCGCGAGTTCCCCCCGCGCGCCGCGGTGGCCCGCGGCCCGCCCCCGCCCCCGCGCGGGGCGCGTCCAGCGGGTTGTCCAGGATCCGCTGCGCCCAGCCGTCGCGCATCAGCCCGGCGGCGGCGCAGTGCGGTTTGCGCTCGGCCTGGTCCCGGGCGCGCGCCAGGAACGCGTCGGCGAAGCCCAGGCGCGGGTAGCGGGTCAGGACGTCGCGCTTGACCCGGTCGGGGAACCGGTCCAGGCCGCCTCCGGACACGTCGGCGGTGACCGCGACCTGGAGCAGGTGGCTCTCCGGGTCGTCCTCCGCCGCCACGTCGTCGCGCATGTGCCGCACGATGATCTCCGCCAGCCGGTCGCGCCGCACCCGACCCCACCCCGCGCCCGCCGCGAACACCCACGCCAGGTGACCGCCCGCCTCCTCGAACGGCGCGGTGTGGCTGTCGAACGGGGTGGTGAGCGCCAGGTCGTGCAGGAGCGCGGCGACGTACAGCAGTTCGCCGTCGTGCGCCACGTCGGTTTTCGCGGCGTAGGCGGTGGCCCACGAGTAGGCGCGCTGCGAGTGGTTCAGCAGCCAGGGCTCGGCGTACTCGTGGCAGACCTCGAGCGCGGCTGCGGCGGCCTTCGAGTCGGGCCGGGCGAAGATGAAGTCCACGCCGTGCAGCCTAGGGCCGCCGCGGCCCGACCCACCTCAGATCGTGGCCGCGAGCCGCGTGCCCTGGTCGATGGCCCGCTTCGCGTCGAGTTCCGCGGCCACGTCCGCGCCGCCGATGACGTGCGTGACGACACCGCGCGCGACGAGCCCGTCCACCAGGTCGCGCACCGGTTCCTGCCCCGCGCACACCACGACCGCGTCGACCTCCAGCACCCGCGGCCGCTCCCGCCGCGGCCCGAACGTGATGTGCAGCCCCTCGTCGTCGATCCGCTCGTAGTTCACGCCGGTCAACTGCTCGACGCCCTTGGCCGCCAACGCCGCCCGGTGCACCCAGCCGGTCGTCTTGCCGAGCCCCTTGCCGATGCGGGACGTCTTGCGCTGCAACAGGTACACCCGCCGCGCGGCCTCGGCGGGCCGGGGCGCGGTGACGCCGCCGCGCGCCCGTTCCGGGTCGGTGACGCCCCACTCGGCCCGCCACGCGGCCACGTCCGGCGCGGGGGAGGGGGCGTGGGTGAGGAACTCCGCCACGTCCACCCCGATCCCGCCCGCGCCGATCACCGCGACGCGGTCGCCGACCGGCGCGCCGTGGCGGACGACGTCCACGTAGGACAGCGCCCGTTCGACCCCGGGGATGGCCGGGATCCTCGGCGTGACGCCGGTCGCGACCACGACCTCGTCGAAGCCCGCCACGTCGTCCACCGCGACCCGGACGCCCAGGTGCAGCTTGACGCCGGTCACCTCGATCCGCCGCCGGTAGTAGCGGATCGTCTCGGCGAACTCCTCCTTGCCCGGGATCCGGCGGGCGATGGCGAACTGGCCGCCGATGTCGTCGTCGGCCTCGAACAGCTCCACGGCGTGCCCGCGTTCGGCCAGCGCGGTCGCCGCCGCGAGCCCCGCCGGACCGGCGCCGACCACCGCGACCCGCTTCGACCGGCGGGTCGGCAGCAGCGTCAGCGTGGTCTCGTGGCCCGCGCGCGGGTTGACCATGCACGACGCCCTCTTCATCGAGAACGTGTGGTCCAGGCACGCCTGGTTGCACGCGACGCAGGTGTTGATCTCGTCGGCCCGGCCCGTCCCGGCCTTGCGCACCCAGTCCGGGTCGGCCAGGAACGGCCGCGCCATCGACACCAGGTCCGCGTCGCCGCGCGCCAGCACCTCCTCGGCGACCTGCGGCATGTTGATCCGGTTGGACGCCACCACGGGGACGCCGACGTGCGGGCGCAGCTTCGCGGTGACGTCCGTGAACGCCGCGCGGGGCACGGACGTGACGATCGTCGGCACGCGTGCCTCGTGCCAGCCGATGCCGGTGTTGATGATCGTCGCGCCCGCCGCCTCGACCTCCCGGCCGAGCGCCACGACCTCGTCCCACGTCTGGCCGTCCTCGACCAGGTCGAGCATCGACAGGCGGTAGATCAGGATGAAGTCGGGTCCGGCGGCCTCGCGGCAGCGGCGCACGACCTCGACGGCGAGGCGTCGGCGGTTCTCCGCGCTGCCGCCCCAGCGGTCGGTGCGCTTGTTGGTGCGCGGGGCGAGGAACTGGTTGATGAGGTAGCCCTCGGAGCCCATGATCTCGACGCCGTCGTAGCCCGCCTCCCGGGCCAGTGCGGTGGCCCGGGCGAAGGCGTCGACCTGCGCCCGCACGCCCCGGTCCGACAGCGCGCGGGGGCGGAACCTGCCGATGGGGGCCTTGAGGGCGGACGCGGACACGCCGAACGGGTGGTAGGCGTACCGGCCGGCGTGCAGCAGCTGGAGGGCGATCTTGCCGTCGTGCTCGTGCACGGCCCGCGTGACGACGCGGTGGCGGCGCGCCTCGCGGTGGGTGGTGAGCTTGGAGGCGAACGGGTACAGCGTGCCCGCCCGGTTGGGCGCGAAACCGCCGGTGACCATGAGGCCGACGCCGCCGCGCGCCCGTTCGGCGAAGTAGGCGGCCAGCGCGTCGAAGTCCTTGGCGCGGTCCTCCATGCCGGTGTGCATCGACCCCATGAGGACGCGGTTGCGCAGGGTCGTGAAGCCCAGGTCCAGGGGCTGGAGCAGGGTGGGGTACCCGGTCATCGCCGGTCGTCCTCTCGCATCGCGGCCAGCACCTCGTCGCACCACTCGACCAGCGCCTGCTCGGCCCGCACCCCGCCGCGCAGGACCAGGTACTGGTGCAGCCGGCGGCCGGACAGGGCGGACGGGTCGGGGAAGTCCCTGCGCTCGATGGCGCGGAACACGTCCAGGCGTTCGGCGTGCAGGTCGCGGTGCCGGGCGATCTCGGCGACCAGCGCGCCCGGCTCGCCCAGCGACGCGCCACGCACCTTCACCGCCAGCTCGTGCCGGATCGCCTCCGGCTCGCCGGGGGAGGCGAGCCAGCGGGCCAGCTCCGCGCGGCCCGCCTCGGCGACCTCGTACACCTTCTTGTCCGGGCGGCCCTCCTGGACGACCTCGTGGCACGTCACCCAGCCGAGGTCGACCATGCGCTTGAGCGTGCGGTAAATCTGCTGGTGGGTGGCGGCCCAGAAGAAGCCGATGGACTTCCCGAACCGCCGGGCCAGCTCGTACCCGGAGCCCGAGCGCTCGTCCAGCGACACGAGGATCGCGTGCTCCAACGCCATGCCGGCGACCGTAGCCGTGCAACGGGGTGCAGTGCAACTAGTTGCATACTTCCTGAGCGTTGAACTCACAGTTCCCGAGCGTTCGACTCACGGGTCCCCGTGTGTCGAACGCTCAGGACCCCCGAGTCGAACGGCGGGAGGCGGTGACGACCTGGGCGGCGATGATGTCTTCCAGCGGGGTGAACTCGTCCGGCTCGTAGGAGGTGCGCAGGGTGATGCTCCCGGACCGCCCCGCGACGAACCACCCGCCCGAGAGGGCCAGGCAGTCGCGCGGCGCGATCTCCGCCGCGCCGGACACGCCCTTCGTGTGCCGCGACAAGCCGAGCACGGCGTAGGCGTCGCCCACGGACAGGCCCAGGTCCCCGGCGTGACGCCGGTCGCGCGCGGTGTGCCGGGTGTTGCTCAGCTCGAAGAGCCGCCCGTCGAGGGCGACGGCGACCCGGCTCACCCGCCACACGGTGGCGTGCGGGGCGTAGCGCGCCGGGCGGAACAGCGTCGGCTTGCGGGGCGCGAGCACGTGCACCGGCGCGACACCGGCGTCCCGCAACCGGTCCCGGCCCTCGGTCAGCAGCGCCAGCAGGCGGGGCACCGCGACCGCCGCCACCGCGTCCGCCTCCTCCCGACGCGCCTTCTCGGCCGCGTCCACGCGGTCGGCCTCGGCGGCGGCCCTGCGGATGGCGTCGTCCAGTGCCATGGATCCCCCAGCGTTCTCCCGGTTCGCCCGTGCATCGACGGCGCGGGACGACCCGTTACCGGACGCGGCGAAACGGGTGAACGGGGTCGTGGCCCATTGCCGCCCTCCCGACCCCGCGGCAAGACTGGGTGGCTCCCCACCACGTCGAGGAAGGGTGCACATGACACTCATCAAGAGGATCTTCCGGCGTCGTTCCGCCAATTCCGGCTACTACGCCTACCCGGCGGTGTGATCCGGAGCGACCCCCGGGAAGCGCTCGCGGCGAAGGCCGGTTCCGGCGTCGCCCGACTGGGACCCGACCTGTGGCTGGTCACCGAGCCCATCGCGACCGGGCGACTGCTCGGCTCGCCGGACGCGGTGACCGCCAGGGCCCGCCAACCACCCGGCCTCACCTCGTGGGGGCCCGACGGGACGGCCGCCTGGACGGCGGTCCGACGCGCGATGCGGCCCGTGCTGACCACCGCGCACACCACCCCGCTGCTGCCCGCCGTCGCCGAGCAGACCCGACGGACCGCCGCACGCTGGCCCGGCGTGATCGACGGCATGCGCGAGGCCGTCCGCCTGGTGTCCGACGCCAACCTCCACCACCTGCTCGGCGCGCCCTCGGCGACCCTCTCCACCTTGGTCGAGGCGGAGCTGGCCGCGGCGGACGGCGTGCTGCCCGGACGGCTGCGGCGTGCCCAACGCGCCACCTACGACGCCATCCGGGCCCACAACCACGGGCCGCTGCCCGCCCTGCTCGCCGCCCAGGGCTTCGACGAGCACCACGTCACGCTCGCCGTGCGCAGCATGCTGCTGTCCGGCCACCACGTCCCCGCCGCCGCGCTCGCCTGGGCCTTCCACGAACTCGCACGCCACCCCGACGCGCAGGACCGGGTGAGGGCGGAGGCCGACGGCGGCTCCGAACGCCCGTTCTGCGCGAGCGTGATCCGCGAAGCCCTCCGCCTGCACCCGCCCGTGTGGCAGTTGCGGCGGCAGCTCCGGGCGTCCGTGCACGGCCTCCCGGCGGGCGCGACCGTCGTGTTCAGCCCTTACCTGAACCACCGGAACCCGGCCGCCCACGCCGACCCGCTCGACTTCCGCCCGGAACGCTGGCTGCGGCACGCCCGTCCGGTCCCCGGTAGCTACTTCCCCTTCGCCCTGGGGCCGCGCATCTGCCCGGCGTCCCGCACCGCCCCCGTCGTGCTGACGACCATCCTCGGCGAAGTGCTCCGCACCCACCGCCTGGTCCGGCACCGCGACCCCAAGCCGGCACGGGGTGTGCTCCACGCACCGCGCGGCCTCGCGCTCCGGGTGGTGCGCACCCACCGGTGACAGCCGGCCGGTGCGCACCCCGGGCGCGTCAGAACTGGAGCGACCAGCCGTTGATCCGGCCGGTGTCCGCCGACGCGACGTCCTGCACGCGCAGCTTCCACGTGCCGTTGGCGACCTCCGAGGACGCGTTGACCGTGTACGTCGTCACGACGTCGTCCGCGCTGTCGTTGCCGGAGTTCTTCAACCGGTACGCCGAGCCGTCCGGCGCGACCAGGTCGATCACCAGGTCGCCCCGGTAGGTGTGGGTGATGTCCACGCCCACCGCCAGCGCCGACGGGGCGTTGCCCGTCACGCCGGACACGGTGATCGCGCTCTCCACCGTGCTCAGGTCGGGGATCGTGACGTCGGTCGGGTTCTCGAACCGCGGTCCGGGCGGGGAGCCCGCGCCCGCCAGCGTCCACAGGGCGTAGGCGATGGCGTCGCTGTTGCGGTCCAACGCGGTGACGTCGATGTTCGCCGTCGTGTCGCACGAGCGGTGGTAGCAGCGGTCGAACGCGACACCCGCCGTGCCGCCCCACTTCTGCGCCTGGGCCGAGGTCTTGGTGACCTCCGCGCCGGTGAACGTGCCGCCGACCGGGATGCCCGCCCGCGCGAACGCGGCGTGGTCGGACCGCCCGCCCACCGACGTCAGCTCGGTCGGCACGCTGAACCCGGCCTGGAGCGTCTGCTGGAGCAGCAACGACCCCGTGGGCTGGCCGGAGGCGCTGTAGACGAAGTAGCCCGCGTTCGGCGAGCCGATCATGTCGAAGTTCAGGTACGCCTTGATCCTCGACCGCTCGGTGGTCGGCAGGTTGTTCACGTAGTAGGTCGAGCCGACCAGGCCCAGTTCCTCCGCGCCCCACCAGCCGAACCGGATGTGCTTGCTCGGGGCCAGGCCCTGCCGCGCCACGGTCAGCGCGACCTCCAGCAGGCCCGCCGAGCCGGAGCCGTTGTCGTTGATGCCCGGACCGGCGGTCACGCTGTCGAGGTGGCCGCCCAGCATGAGCACGTCGTTCGGGTCGCCGCCCGGCCAGTCCGCGATCAGGTTGTACCCGGTCGCGCCGCTGGAGGTGAACTGCTGCACGGACGTCTGGTAGCCGGCCGCGTCCAGCTTGGCCTTGAGGTGGTTGACCGAGGCCAGGTAGCCGGGCCGGCCGTGGGCCCGGTTGCCGCCGTTGGCCGTGGCGATGGCCTGCAGGTCGTTGAGGTGCGCCTGGACGTTGGCCACGGGGATGTCGGGCACGGCCAGGGCCGTCGGCGGGGCCGCGGTGGCGGCGGGTGGGCTGAGCAGGGCGGCGGCGAGCAGCAGGGCGCTCGCCACCGGGGTGGTCCTCCGCAAGGACATGGCTGCCTCCGCAGGGTGTTGGGGAAAGCCACGCACGAGCCTGCGTGCTGCGGCACCCCTGCGGTAGCGCCTTTCGTCGTGGCACGTTCGGACGCGGAGCGGGCACGACCGTCCGCCGCGCCGCCCCGCGCCGGCGGGCGGTCAGGACCGTTCGCGCTGCGCCCGGGCCCGCCGCTTGCCCTCGTGCATGGCCTGGACGCGGGCCACCGGGATGGTGTGCCCCTCGGCCACGAGGTCGTCCGGCAGGCGTTGCGGCGCGGGCATCCGGGCGTGCCACGGGTCCTCGTCGCCGAGCAGCGCGGGCGCGGTCCTGACGGTGAAGTCGGCGGGCGTCACGGAGTCGAGGTCGTCCCAGCCCACCGGGAACGACACCGTGGCGCCCGGCCGGATCCGGGGGCTGTACGCGGCGGCGACGGTCGCGCCGTAGGCCCGGGTGGAGTCGAGGAACACCCGCCCGCCCCGGTCCTCCTTGATGAACGCCGTGGTCGCGAGGTCCGGGTCCAGCCGCTCGGCCCGCGCCGCCAACGCCCGGGTCGCGGCGGCCACGTCGTGGTCCGCGCCCTCCACCGGCACGAACACGTGCACGCCCTTGGACCCGCTGGTCTTCACCACGCCGGACAGCCCGTCGTCGGCCAGCGCCCGCCGCACGAGCTTCGCCGCCGCCACCACCACGTCGAACCCCGCGCCCTCCGGCGGGTCCAGGTCGAGCACGAGGTGCGTGGGCCGCTCGAACGCGCCGGCGAGCGCGAGCGTGACGTGGTACTCCACCGCGCGCTGGTTGGCGAACCACAGCAGCGTGCGGCGGTCCTCGCACACCGCGTACCGGATCTCCCGCTTGGACGTCTCCGCCCACAGCGTCACCGAAGGCACCCACGGCGGCGTGTGCTTCGGCAGGTTCTTCTGGGTGAACGGCTCCTGACCGGGGCGCACCCGCACCACCGACAGCGGTCGCCCGGCCAGGCCGGGCAGGATCCGGTCGCGCACCGCGTCGAGGTAGTCGACGAGGTCGCCCTTGGTCGCGTCCGCGCCGTCGAACAACGGCTGGTCGAGGTTGGTCAGCGCCACGCCGTCCCGCTCTTCACCCATCGCACCACCCTTCCCCGTGACGGGGTCGCGGGCAAGCGGGACACGGCCCGCTCCGCGAGGGGGAACGGGCCGTGTCGTCACGCGCGGGCTCAGGCGGGGAGCCGCCAGACCTGGTTGGAGGAGGCGTAGCAGTCCCAGATCTGCAGCCGGGTGCCGTCGGCCGAGCTGGGACCGGTGGCGTCGAGGCACCGGCCCGAGGCGGGGTTGCGCAGGGTGCCGTCCGCGGCGGCCTGCCACTTCTGCGCGCCGGTCCCGTTGCAGTCCCACAGCTGCACGACGGTGCCGTTGGCGGTGCCGGCGCCCGCCACGTCCATGCACTTGCCGAGCGCGCGCAACGAGCCGTCGCCGGCCACGGTCCAGCTCTGCGCGGTGGTGCCGTTGCACGTCCACAGCTGCACGGCGGTGCCGTTGGCCGACGACGCGGAGGCGACGTCGACGCACTTGCCCGCGATGCCGGTGATCGGGCCGGTGCGGCCGGGCGGGGTGGTGCCGCCCATGACGGTGTCGTAGATGGCGCTCACGAGGGAGGTGCCGCCGGTGGTGTCCTGCGACAGCTCCCAGTTCATGACGCCGCCCGCGTTGGCCATGGCCCACTGCGTCTTGCGCTTGATGGTGGGCACGCCGTTGTAGCACTGCTGCGTGCCGCCGACGGTGACGCAGTCGCGGTTGGCGTTGGCCGGGTCCATGGCGACGAGCTGCGCGTAGGTGTAGTAGTTCGGCCGGCTGTAGAACGGCACGCCCAGCACGGCCTTGGCGGCGGGCAGGCCGCGCGACTTCCAGTAGTTCACCGACGCGATGGACCAGTCGTAGTTGGCGTGTGGGCTGCCGCCGTCGTAGGCCATGATGTTGAGCCAGTCGACCTGGCCGAACACCGCGGTCTGGACGCCCTCGGCGGTGCCGCCGCCGGACACGACGGCGGCGGTGAGGAGCTTGCCGCGGCTGCGCATGGCGGTGCTGAGCTGTCCCATGAGGGCGGTGAAGTTGTTCGCCGACGCGCCGGGGTCCGGGTACTCCCAGTCGATGTCGACGCCGTCGAGGTTGTACTGGTTGACCACGCTGACGACGCTGTTGACGAAAGTCGTGCGGCTGCCGGAGTTGGCGGCCAGCGCCTCGAACGCCGAGTCGTTGCCGTCGTTCCAGCCGCCGATGGCGAGGGAGACCCGCACGCCGTTGTTGTGCGCCTGGGTGACCAGCGACGAGAGCTTGCCGGGGTCGGGGATGGCCTGGAGCGTGCCGTTGGCGTTGGGCAGGGCGAACGCGTAGTTGACGTGCGTGAGCTTGCCGAACTGGACGGCGCTGACGCTGCCCGCCCACGACGGCAGGTAGCCCACGCTCTTGAAACCGCCCGGCAGGACGGTGGCCTGTGCCGCCGGGGCGGTGGCGACGGCGACCACGAGGCCGGCCGCCGCGGTGGCGAGGGCGAGGCCCGCGGCGCCCCACCGGGTGCGTGCTGGTGCAGGGGACTGCATGGACGGTGTCCTTTCGCAGGGTGACCACCGCGTCGGTCGCGCGCGGCAGGGGGAGGGCGCCACGCGGACGCGAACGCGGTCAGGGAATGGTCGGCAGCCGGGCCCGACCTTACTAGCGCACTTGATTCAAGTCACGATAAAAGTGTGATGGCACGGTGATGCGCAGTTTTCGCAGCCGAACCGGGTCGGCGATGACCTCGTAGGCGGAGACGCGGTCGTCCCGGACGACGACGGTGAGCGCGAACCGCAGGCGTCCGCGCGGTGCGACGACGATGCCCACGCGTCCGTCCACCAGAGCCGGTTCCGCGTGCCGGGCGTTCGCGGCGAGGAGCACCGTCTCCGCCGCGACGGCGTGCGCGCCGCGCACCTCCGCGGGCGTGCCGGGCGGCAGGGCGGCGGGGTCCGCGCGGCGCACGGCGTCGGCGTCCAGCACGGCGAGCAGCGCGGCGAAGTCGCCGTCGCGCGCGGCGGCCAGGAACGCCTCCACGACCTGCCGGCGCCCGGTCGCCCCGGCGTCCGGGACCGTCGTCCCGCGCACCTTCCGCCGGGCCCGGCTGGCCAGCTTCTTGCTGGTCGCCGCGCTGCGGCCGACGATGGGCGCGATCCGGTCGAACGGCACGGCGAACGCGTCGTGCAGGACGAACGCGACCCGCTCGGCGGGCGTGAGGGTGTCCAGGACGACCAGCAGCGCCCGCCCGACCGAGTCCAGCAGCACGGCCTCCTCCTCGGGGTCGTCGGGCGCGGCCGCGTCGGGCACCCGGTCGACCGCGACCTCCCGGTGGCGGCGGTGGCGCAGCACGTCGAGGCAGACGCGGGACACCACCGTGCGCGACCAGGCGGCGAGGTTGTCGATCCCGCCCGGGTCCACCCGGCACAGCCGCAACCACGTCTCCTGCACCGCGTCCTCGGCCTCGGGCAGCGAACCCAGCATCCGGAAGGCCACCGCGCGCAGCTGCCCGCGGTGCGCCTCGAACAGGTCGGCCAGCTCGTCGCGCATCGTTCCCCTTCCCTCCTGCCGGGGTGGACGAGCCGGCGGGCCGAAAGGTGACCGCGTCGGCGGAAAAAGTCTTCCCGGACCGGGTGAACTTCCCTATTTCCGAATTTGTTGACCAGCCGTCCCGCAGAGCCCTATAAAGGGCTGGTCCCAGGGGTGAGCCGCGCACCTCCGGCCTTGCGAAGGGGTCAACGGCATGAGGAAGCGCGCGTGGGCGCTGGGCGTCGCGGTGTGCGTCGCGGCGGGCCTGGCCGGTGCCGCCGTGTCACCGGCTCGGGCGGCCGCGGCCCGGCTGTCCGCCACGGTCGGCCAGTCGTCCGTGTGGAGCACGGGGTACGGCGGGCAGGTCGTGCTGACCAACACCGGCGACGCGGAGAGCACCGGCTGGGTGGTCGAGTTCGAGCTGCCGCCGGGGTCCTCGGTGACCAACGCGTGGAACGCGGTGCTCACCCGGGACGGGCAGCGGCACCGGTTCGCCAACGCGGGCTTCAACGGCCGCGTCCGCCCCGGCGGCACGGCGGACTTCGGCTTCACCGTCACGGGCCTCGGCCTGCCGTTCGGCTGCACGGTCGACGGCGCGCCGTGCGCGGGCGGAGGGCCGGCGCCGGACACCTCCGCGCCCACCGCGCCCGCGGGCCTGCGGGTCACGGGCGTGACGGCCGGCTCGGTGTCGTTGGCGTGGCACCCGTCGGCCGACGACGTCGGCGTGACCGACTACGAGGTGCTGCGCGGCACGGCGGTGGTCGCCTCGGCGACATCCACCGCCGCGACCGTCGGCGGCCTGCTGCCGGACACCGCCTACGCGTTCACCGTCCGGGCGCGGGACGCGGCGCGCAACGCCTCCGCCCCGAGCGCCGCGGTCACGGCGACCACCGCGACCGGCCCGGGCGGGTCCACTGTGGACGTCGCCACGGCGGCGCAGCTCCAGGCGGCCCTGGCCGCCGCCGTGCCGGGGCAGACCATCCGGCTGGCCGCGGGCGTGTACCGGGGCTCGTTCGTCATCACCCGACCGGGCACGGCCGCCGCCCCCGTCACCCTCGCCGGACCGGCGGACGCGGTGCTGGTCAACGACGGGCCCTCGGGGTCGGGCCCGGCGTGCCCCGCGCCGACGCCCGGCTGGGACCCCGGCTACGGGCTGTGGCTGCACGACGCGCCGTACTGGAACCTCGCCGGGTTCACCGTGCGGGAGTCCAAGAAGGGCATCGTCGTGGACAACTCGCACCACACCGTCATCGACCGGGTGACGGTGCACCACGTGGACGAGGAGGCCGTGCACTTCCGGCGCTCCTCGGCCGACGGCGTGCTGCGCGACTCCGCGATCAGCCACACGGGCCTGGCGCAGCCGGGCTACGGCGAGGCGGTCTACCTGGGCTCGGCCGCGTCGAACTGGGACTGCCACGGCAACTCCGGCGGCGTGGACCGCAGCGACGGGGTGCAGGTGCTGGGCAACCGCATCGGACCCGGCGTGACGGCCGAGCACGTCGACGTCAAGGAGGGCACGTCCGGCGGCGTGATCCGCGGCAACGCGTTCGACGGCACGGGCCTCTCGGGGCAGAACTCGGCGGACTCGTGGGTGGACGTGAAGGGCGTCGGCTACCTGATCGAGGGCAACACCGGCACGTTCGCCGCGCCGGGCACGTTCGCCAACGGGTACGAGACCCACAACCCGGTCACCACGCCGGCGTTCGCCAACGGCTGCGGCAACGTGTGGCGGGACAACCGCTCCGACCTCGGCGGCGTGGGCCGGTACGCGATCCGGATCACCTCCACGTCGAAGTGCGCGGGGCTGCCGAACGCGGTGCACGCGTCCAACACGGTGAGCCGGGCCGTCGTCGGGCTGACCAACATCGCGGTCACGCCGTGACGGCCGACTCCCGCAACGCGGGAATCGCATTGTGTGATCAGCGGCGGGAATTGCGCGACGGCTTTAGGTTAGCCTCGCCTCAATGATTTCGTGTTGCGGTGCCGGGTGGCCGGTGGCACCGTCCGAGGTGAGCCGAACTGCTGTCCGAAGGAGCGGTCATGACCACCACGGAAATGCCGGCCGTCAGCGAGTGCACGGTCACGGGTTGTTCGTACAACCACGATGGTTGTCACGCTTTCGCGATCACGGTGAACGGCGCGAACGGCGCGGCCGACTGCGGGACGTTCATCCCGCTGGCCCGCAAGGGCGGGCTGCCGAAGGTCGTCGCGCAGGTCGGCGCGTGCTCCCGGACGGACTGCGTCCACAACGCCGAGCTGGAGTGCACGGCGT
This sequence comes from Actinosynnema sp. NPDC059335, assembly GCF_042752395.1. Taxonomy (NCBI): domain Bacteria; kingdom Bacillati; phylum Actinomycetota; class Actinomycetes; order Pseudonocardiales; family Pseudonocardiaceae; genus Actinosynnema; species Actinosynnema sp. NPDC059335. Next base: position 74,678 of record NZ_JBHYXZ010000013.1, read on the forward strand.
CCGACGTGCGGGTCGGCCCCGGCCAGGGCAGCCACGCCGCCAACTGCCTCACCTACACCCGCAGGGCGGACGCGACGAGCCCGGCGGTGTCCTGACCCGCGCGGACGACCGCCGGCCGGTCAGCACCCCTCAGAGCTGACCGACCGGCGGGCCGCTGACGGCGGGTCAGCGCCGTCGGCGGTGGTGCCGCACCACCACGAGCGCGGCGGTCACCAGCACCAGGTTCTTCACCACGAACTCGCCCGTGGTGCTCAACAGCAGCGGGTTGCCGCGCTGGAACGCCTGCGCCGGCTGCACCACCAGCACCAGGAACGTGCCCAGCAGGTGCAGCGCCACCAGCGCCGCGACCAACCGCACCCGCACCGCGACGACCAGCGTCGCGCCCGCCAGCACCTCGAACACGCCCACCGCGGGCACGAACCACGAGCCGGGCAGGAACGGCACGGTGGCGGCGACCAGGTCGCGCACCGGCGAGGCGCCGGCGACCTTCAGCGCGCCGAACCACACGAACACCACGCCCAGGGCGATCCGCAGCAGCGGCACGCTCCGGTCCAGCACCGCGTCCGCCAGGCGCGACACCCGGTCGGCGGGCGTCGGCCGCGGTCGGTCGGGCCGGACGTCCGGCGGTCTGGTGAGTTCACTGGTCATCGGTCGGTTCCCCCCATCGTCGGTCTTGCCGGTCAGGCTTCGGTCCGGCGCGCGGCGGTGAGCGAGCGGCCCAGCGAGCGCAGCCGCTCGTCGGTCCGCAGCACCTGCTCGGCGACCACGTCCAGCGCCCGGTCCAGGTGCGGTCGCACGGTCAGCGGCCACTCCACGCCGGCCGCCCGGTCGCGGGCGTCCGCCGTGGCCTCCGGGAACGCCGCGGCCACCGCGTACACCACCGCGCCGAGCACCGCGTCCAGCACCAGCTCCGGCAGCATCGACGTGACCAGGTTCGGCAGGTGGCCCGCCTGCTCGGCGGCGTCGCGCGGCCGCCACGGGTCCAGGTGCGGCCGGACCGCCTCCCACAGGCCCGGGTCGACCGCGCCGACGCCGTACCGCCCGGCCCACTGCAGGGTGTCCGCCCTGGTCACCGTGGCCGCGAGCACCTCCCGGACGTCCGCGCCGATCCGCAGCAGCTCCGCCAGGTCCAGGTCCTCCGGCGACCCCACCAGGGCGGGCCGCAGGTCCATGGCCACCCGGTGGTGCCAGCGCGCCTCCCACACCGCCCGCCACCACATCGCCTCCTGCGTGGCCGGTCGCGCCAGCCACACCGCGATGTTGCGGAAGTAGGACTTGATCTCCTCGTACGCGGCCCGGCCCTCCGCCGACGCGGCGAACCCGACGCTCTTGACCGGGTCGTTCGGCACCGTGGGGTCGCCGACCAGGTTGACGTTGAAGAAGTGGTGCCACGTGGCGTCCACCGACACCCGGCCCACGCCGACCTGGTGGCCGTCGTACGCGCCGATCGCGCCGAACGTGGTCGCGTTCAGCCGGCCCTTGCGCAGGTCGCGCTCGGCGGGCCGGGCGTTGAGCGTGGACCACGCCACGACCTCCGGCGCGAGCCCCGCCGGGTACTCGGTCATCTCGTACCCGGCGAAGGTGAACGACCGGGTCAGGTCGTCCGGCACGTAGCACTCGCCCTCGTGCGGGTGGTCGGGCAGCACGCGGATCGTGCCGCGCGGCCCGCACAGCAGCGGGTGCGGGTACGCCTGGTGCGCCCACTTCGGCGAGTCCGACGTGGCGTACATCCGGGGCGTGATCACCTGCGGCACGTCATCGGACTGGTCGTTGAACTGGAACATCGGGTCCCGGCCCTCCGACAGCGTGTCGTGGCGGTCCGGGCCGTCGATCGACGGCGCGACCGGCTCCCCGAAGGGGCCGGGCTGCGGCCAGTGCCACTTGCGCATGCTGCGCACCCGCGGCAGGTCGCCGCACATCGAGACGCCCAGGTCCTCGTGGTCGCCGGTGGCGAACACGCCGCCACCGCCGTCCATGAACTCGGCGAGCGCCCGCAGCTCGGTCTGCTCCAGCGGGGGCCGGGGCGCGCGGGCCACGCCGAACAACCAGATCTGGTCGTACTGCGCCAGGTCGTGCCCGTCGAACCGGAAACCCTGCAGGTCGGCGGACAGCGCGGGCAGGTTCTCCTCGCGGTGGGCCTTGGTCACCTCGAACCGGGCCCACGACGAGGTCGGCTGCTCCAGCACGTCCACGAGCGTCGCCAGGCCGAAGTCGGCCCTGTCGAAACCGGCCGTCCCGTCGGCGACCATCAGGATGCGGATCGGGTCGGGCTCGGCGAGGACCGACGTGTTGGCCATGGGTGCTTCCTCTCGGGTCACGGGACCATCCCTTCGATTTCCACCAGCAGGTCCGGGCGGCAGACGTCGACGGTGAAGACCGCCAGGTCGGCGCGCCGGGAGAACTCGTCGCGGCACAGCCGCAGGACGGTGGGCACGTCCTCGGGCCGCTTGACGTAGACCTTGATCGCCCGCAGGTCGTGCAGCGCGTTGCCGCCCTCGATGCCGTGGCGGGCGAGGTTCTCCGCCCCGATCAGGGCGGCGATGTTGGCCAGCGTCACCTGGGTCTGGCGGGCGACGTCGCCGACGCCGACGGTGGCGTGGTCGAGGATGCTGGCCGTGCCGGACACGTACAGCGAGCCGCGACCGCCCTCCGGGGCGAGGTAGGTGGCCCGGGCGAAGCTCGGCGACCTCGGCCCGTACTGCGCCGGGTACTCGTGCGCGGGCACCTGCAACGGGTTCTCCAGGTGCACGGCCCGGTGGGACCGGTGCGCCAGGAAGTAGAACGCGATGCCGCCGCCCAGCGCCCCGATGCCGGTCGACGCCGGCATGGCGTGCCCGCGCTCGTCGAACGCCCGGCCGCGGCCGACGCAGAAGTCCCGGTAGACCTCGGTGCCGAAGGCGTCCAGGTCGGTGATGCCGTCCAGCATGTTCCACATCCGGAACACGTTGCGGTAGCCCAGGCGCTCGACCAGGTCGAACGCTGCCAGGTACGCCCGGCGCGTCGCCTCGCCGCAGTCCACCGACGGGCCGATCCACCCGGCGCAGAACAGCACCTCGTCGTCGTGCGCGTAGAGCAGCCCCCGGTGCTCGCCGACGCGCACCGGCCGGCCCTCGGTGTGCCAGACCTCGACCACCTCGGGCTCGCCCGGCCGCACCATGTGCAGCGGGAGGACCGGTCGGCCGTGCTCCCACCGCGGTGGACCGGCCTGGGCCGAGTAGTGGACGGCCCCCAGCACGGTGTCACCGGCCAGGCCGGCGAAGTCCTCCGCCGTCCGGAACGCGCACGGTGGTGTCGCGATCACGTTGCCACGCAATGTCTTCTCCCCCTCAGGAGTGGGCCGAGCGCCACGCCGCGATCACGGCGAGCGCCTGGTCCGGGTTGAGCCGGGGGTCGCAGAGGCTCGTGTACGGGCCGGTGGGGAACCCGTCCCACCCGCACTCCTCGACCTCGTCCGGCGTGGTTTCCAGGTGCAGGCCGCCGGCCACCCCGCCGGCGACGTGCACGGTCGCCAGGAAGTCCGCGACCTCGCGGACCACCGTGTCGACCAGTCGGGTCTTGCGGCCGTCGGGCGCGACGACCGTGTTGCCGTGCATCGGGTCGCACAGCCAGATCACCGGGTGGCCCGCCGCCCGGACCGCGGCCACCAGGCCCGGCAGCAGCCCGGACACCCGGTCCGCGCCGAGCCGGGCGATCAGCGTCAGCCGGCCGGGCTCGCGGTCCGGGTCCAGCCGCTCGCACAGCGCCAGCAGCTCGTCCCGCCCCAGGCCCGGCCCGACCTTGCAGGCCACCGGGTTGGCGACCGACGCGAGCAGCCGGACGTGCGCGCCGTCCACGGCCCGGGTCCGGTCGCCGACCCACGGCCAGTGCGTGGACGTGAGCAGCGGGACGCCCCGGTCGTCCAAGCGCACGAGCGGCAGCTCGTAGTCCAGGACCAGCGCCTCGTGGCTCGTCCACAGCGCCGGGTGCCGGCGGCGCAGGTGCGCCGCGGCCGACCGCGCCGCGTGGTAGCCGGCGATCAGCCGCGCCGGGTCGGCCTGCCTGGCCCGCGCGTCCGGCTGCGGCGCGTTGACCAGGTCGCCCCGGTACACCGGCAGCTCGACGCCGTCGACCACCTCGGTCGGCCGCGACCGCGGCTTGGCGAACTGCCCGGCCAGCCGGCCGACCCGCACCACCGGGCGGTCACCGCCCAGCGCCCCGGCCAGCCGGTCCACCAGCGCCGCCTTGCGCGACACGGGCCCCGGACCGCACTCGGCGAACGGCTCGGCGCAGTCACCGGCCTGCACCACGAGCCGCCGACCGGCCGCGACCTCGGCCAGCTCGGACCGCAGCGCGGCGACCTCGGCCGCCGTGACGAGGCCCGGCAGCCGCGCCAGGCGGGCGCGGAAGGCCCGCGCCCGGCGGTCGGGCCACGGCGGCTGCTGCGCGGCCGGCAGCGATCCCCAGGCTGCCGCCGCCCACTCGGACGACGCCCTCGCGTCGTTGCGCGGAACGGGTTCCGTGGACACTCTCGGACCTCCGTCGATCAATTTCCCCCGGCTGGTTTCGTGGACAATGGTTCCGATTCGCGCGGGTCTTTTCGTCGGTCCGGGGGAGGATTCACGCGGTCCGCTTTCCCGTGCTGCGTCGCCCGATCGAGGTAAACCGGCAGGGGGATCGTCAAGCTACGACGCCGGGTGGACGATATGTCGCAGAGGGGGTGATCCCATTGTTCGCGACCGCTCGGGAAATGGCGGCGCGTCGAACGCGGGGTCGCGGGACGGGGGAGGAAAAGTGACGGGTTCCAACGTGCCTCTGGTGGTGTCGGTCCAGGCACACGGATTCGAGGAGAAGCCCTGGGAGGGCCACCTGGCCACCGGGGTGCTGGTGGCGCCGGACGAGGTGCTGGTGCCGTCCGCGCCGGCGGAGCTGGCCGAGGCGACCGGGGGGCTCGACCTGCTCCTGCTGCCGCTGCCGCTCGACGAGGGGCGGCGGATCGAGCGGCTGCCCGTCGAGGGCGTGCTGCTGTCCGCCACCCGCGAGGGCGGCGACGAGCGGCTGGCCGTGCTGCGGGTGGGCAACCCGTCGCGGCACGCGCCGCAGGTGCGGCCGTTCCGCGGCACGGACCTGGACGAGGCCGTGCGCGCGCACGACGGCGACCTGTGGGCGGCGCTGGAGGCCGTCGACGCGGTGTCGCCGGGCGTGCGGGACGCGATCACGCCGGACCTGCTGCGGCAGGCGGCCGCGGTCGAGGAGGCGCAGCGCGCGCCCCGCCGCGACGAGCACTCGTTGGCGCCCGGACCGGCGTCGCTGTGCCCGGTCATCAAGGCGTGCATCCTCCCCACGTCATGAGCGGGAGGCGCACCGGGTGGTTGTCCCGGCAGGTCGCGGTCGACGTCGCGCTGGCGGCGTCGACCGCGGCGCTGGACCTCATGCTGTTCTCCACGATCAGCAACGAGAAGTCCGCCGGCGTGAACCACCTGCCGGCCATCGTCGTCACCCTGACCGGCTTCCTGGCCCTGTGCGTCCGCCGCCGGTACCCGGTGCCGGTGTTCGGCGTGGTGTGGGCGTGCGCGGTGCTCGCCGCCCCGGTGAGCGGGATGGACTTCACGCCGACGGCGACGCCGTGCGTCGCGCTGTTCACCGTCGCGCTGCACCGGCCGAGCCGGGTCGCGATCGTCGCGCTGTTCGCGTGCGCGGTGCCCGCGTTGACGTCCGCGCTGCTGGAGGCCCGGTCGCGGACGCACGACGAGGCCGTGGTGGCGATGTACGCCACGCTGGTGTTCAACCTGATGCTCTACGGCTGCGTCTGGGCGGGCGGGCGGTGGGCCAGGCTGAGCCGGCAGCACGCCGACGACCTGGAGTTCCGCCGCCGTGTCGAGGCGCACGAGGCGGTGCTGGGGGAGCGCACCCGGATCGCCCGCGAGCTGCACGACATCGTGGCGCACTCGGTGACCGTGATGGTGCTGCAGGCGGCGGGCGCGCGGCGGGTGCTCGACAGCGACCCGGCGCGGGTGCGCGACGCGCTCGGCCACATCGAGGACGCCGGCGAGCAGGCGATGGGGGAGCTGCGCCGGATGCTGACCGCGCTGCGGCTCAGCGACGACGACGGGACGGCGGACGGCGTGACCGGCCGCCCCCAACCCGGCCTGGCCGACGTGCGGCACCTGGTCGGCACGATCTCGGCGGCGGGCGTGCGGGTGCACACGCGGGTGGAGGGCGAGCCGCGCCGGCTGGCGGCGAGCGTGGACCTCGCCGCGTACCGCGTGGTGCAGGAGGCGTTGACGAACGTGACGAAGCACGTCGGTCCGGGCGCGGAGGTGGACGTGCGGCTGCGGTGGGAGGCGGAGGAGTTGGTCGTGGAGGTCGCGGACAACGGGCGGGGGCGGCGGCCGGAGCGCGCGCTGTCGACCCACCAGGGGCTCGTGGGGCTGCGGGAGCGGCTGGGGATCGTCGGGGGGAGGTTGGCGGCGGTGCCGCAGGCGGCGGGCGGGTTCCGGGTGACGGCCGTGCTGCCGGTCGTCGGCCCGGTGGCGGACGAGACCGTCCGCGAACCCCGGTGATCCGGGTGATGCTGGTGGACGACCAGCCACTGGTGCGGGCGGGGCTCGCGATGCTGCTCGACGCCGAGCCCGACATCGAGGTCGTGGCCGAGGCCGACGAGGGGGCCGGCGCGGTGGCGCGGGCCGTCGAGCTGCACCCCGACGTGGTGCTGATGGACGTGCGGATGCCCGGCGTGGACGGGGTGGAGGCCACGCGGCGGATCATCGACGCCGACCCGGCGGGGGAGGACCACGCCACCAAGATCATCATTCTGACGACGTACCACGTGGACGAAGCCGTGTACGCGGCGCTGCGGGCGGGCGCGTCGGGGTTCCTGCTCAAGGACGCGGTGCCGAGGGAGCTGGTCGACGCGGTGCGCACGGTGGCGTCCGGCGAGGCGTGGCTGGACCCGACCGTCGCGAAAGGACTGATCCGCGAGTTCGCCGCCCGGCCCCGCAACCAGATGCCGACGTCGGCGGAGATGGGGGAGCTGACCGCGCGGGAGCGGGAGGTGCTGGTGCTCGTCGCGCACGGGTTGTCGAACCCGGAGATCGCCGCGCACCTCGTGGTGGGCGAGGCGACGGTGAAGACGCACCTGGGCCGGATCCTGATGAAGCTCGGGCTGCGGGACCGGGCGCAGGCGATCGCGGCGGCGTACCACAGCGGGCTGGTCGCGCCGGGCAGCAGCCCGCCGCCGCCCGCCGGCCGTCCGTCTTGACCGTTACGGTGGGTTCGGCGCGGGTGTCGGGGCGGGGTGGCGCGGTACCGTGGACGGGTGCGCATCCTCCCGCGCCGGGCACACCGCCGTGCCGTGCCGACGAGCGTGATGCTCGACCCGGCCACGGCCGAACTCGTGCGGCTGGGCGCGTTGCTGGAGGTCGTGGTGCAGGCCGTGGCGTTGCAGGCCAGGGCCGAGGCGGTGATCGTGAGCTGCGCGCAGCCCGGCGACACGTCGTGGGAGATCGCGCGCACCGGGCGTGCCGTGGCGGGCCAGTACGGGCGGCTGACCGGCTGGGCGGCGGACCTCGTGTGGCAGACCGACCGCCCCCCGCCGCCGCAGCGGGTCGTGGAACTGCTGCGCTACCACCTGGGCATGCTGGACTGCGCGCTGAAGCTCGCGTTCCCCCGTTACCGCTCGGAACGCCTGGAACGCCGCCGCCTGGCGATGACGGGCCTGGGCGCACCGGCCCGCGAACTGCGCGACCTGGAAACCACCCTGCGCACCCGAATCACCACCCTGACCACGTGAGTCCTACGTCCAGAACGCGCGTGTCCTACGTCCGGAACGCGCGTGTCCTACGTTGGGAACGCGTGTGTCCTACGTTCGCGTACCCCGAGTTGAACATTCAGGACGACCGGCCTTGTTCCGAATGCTCAACTCGGGTGTTCCGAACGTAGGACACGCGTGACGCGAACGTAGGACTCGCGCGGGTCAGAAGGTGGTGCGGCCGTAGTTGTAGGGGTAGAGGGGGTTGCCGTAGGTGGTGGGGACCGGTTGGCCCGCGTCGATGCGGGCGCGGATCTCGGCACGTTGGGCGGCGGTCGCGCCGAGGTCGTAGGGCAGGTCCCAGTGCTCCACGGCGTCGGCCGGGACGTCCGTGCCGCCCGGACGCAGGACGTCGGACAGGGCACGCGGCAGTTGCCACGGCAGCCTGCCGGTCGGCGTGTAGTCGCCGAACAGGAGCGAGGCCAGGGCCGGACCCATCTCCTCACCGCCGCGGTACGTCACCACGATCGCGCTCGCCAGGTCGTGCCACTCCGTGATCACGTACGGCCGCGGCAGCACCAGGGCCACGACCACCGGGATGCCCTGGCGGTGGAAGTCCTGGATCAGCGCCAGCTGGTCCGGCGGCAGGTACGGCTGCTCCTTCGGCCAGCTCGTCGCGTGCGTGTACGACGTCTCGCCGACCGCCACGATCGCGAGCTTCGGCGACGGCCCCGTGTCCTTGTGCACGTTCACCCCCGCCTGCGCGGCACGGGCGCGGATCGCCTCCAGCATCGTCTGCGACCCGTACTCCTGGTGGAAGTAGCTGGTCCAGATGCAGCACGCGGCGGTGTCGTCGGCCCGCGGCCCGGCCACCACGATGTTGTCGCCCCGGTTCAGCCGCACGGGCAGCACGCCGTTGGTGTTCTTCAACAACGTCATCGCCTCGCGCGACGCCTGGTTCGCCAGCGCCGCGTACTCCGGCTTGTGGAACCGGTACGGGCCGTTGACCGGGTCGCCGTACGGGTTCTCGAAGATCCCGAGCTTGAACTTCAGCCGCAGCACGCGCCGCACCGCGTCGTCGATCCGCGCCGCGGGCACCGCCGAGGTGAACCCGGCGATGGTGAACCCGGGCGCACCGGGGTCCGCCCCGCCCATCACGTCCGACCCGGCGTTCGCCGCGCCGACCCACGAGCCCGACGGCAACCAGTCGGTCGTGATCAAGCCGGTGTAGCCGAGGTTCTGCCGCAGGTACGCGAGGATCTTCGCGCTGTCGCCCGCGCCCGGCCCGCCCGGGTCGAGCAGCGAGCTGCCCGCGTACCCCGGCATGATGTTGACCGCGCCCGCCTCCATCGCGGCCCGGAACGGCGCGACGTGGTACTTGATCGTCACGTTGTCGAACACGATCAGCGCCTCGCCGCCCGCGCCCTCGCCCGGCCAGTGCTTCACCGTCGCCAGCACCGACGCCGGGTTCAGCTCCGGCCCGCCCTGCAACCCGGCCACCAGCGCGCGCACCTGGGCCGACGCGACCTCCGAGCTCTCGCCGTTGCCCTCCTGGATGCGCGGGTACAGCACCTTCGTGCCCACCTCGGCCAACGGCCCGAGCACACCGCGCGTGCCGACCTCCAGCTGCTCGCGCCGCTGCATGTCGCCGAGCTTGTAGTCCAGCGGGTAGTTCTTCGCCGCCGCCAACGCGCTCTGCAACGGGAACGTCGTCTTGTACCCGGCGATCGTGTCACCCGCCGACACGAACGGGATGCCGAGCCGCGTCCCGCTCGACCCCAGCAACGCCGCGTGCAGGTCCTGTGCCTCCGCCGGCCCGAAGTGCCACCCCGACCGGGGGAACGCCTGGGCGTTGTAGAACATCTGGTACGCCTTCTCCTCGATCGTCATCCGACCGAGCAGGTCGTTCACCCGCGTCTCCACGGGCTGCCGCCAGTCCTCGTACGGCTCGATCGTGCCGTTCTTGTTCAGGTCACGGCTGCCGTTCACCACCCGCACGCCGTCCGCCACGGTCGTCACCGTCGGCAGGTACAGGCTGAACGTGCGGATGTTCGACGCGCTCGTGGCCCCCGCGCCGTCCACCGCCACCACGAACCACTTGTACGTCCACCGGTCGGTGATGTCCCACGACGGCGTGTAGCTCGTGCCCGTCGGTTCCGCGACCTTGGTGTAGAGGTCGATCAGGTTGCCCGATGCGGTGAAGTCGTAGTCCGTGCGGCTGATGTTCAGCCACACCTGGTAGCGCACCGCACCCGGCACCGCCGCCCACGAGAACACCGGCCGGCGGGTGGTGGTGACCATCGCGTTGTCGGCGGGCGCGGACAGCGCGAACCGGCCGGTCACGGCGGGGGCCTTCGTCGGCGGCGACAACATCGGCGGGGTGCTCGCCGAGGTGTCCACCGTGCCGAACACCTGGAGTTCCCACAGCGACACGCCGTAGCCCGTGGCCCGCGCGGTGGCGAACAACCGCAGGTAACGACCCGTGCCGCTGACGGCGAGGCGTTCCGTGCCGCCCGCGCCGGTGGTGGTCGCGTAGACCTGCGTCCAGCTCACCGCGTCGTTCGACAGCTCGATCCGGTAGCCCTTGGCGTACGCGCCCTCCCAGTTCAGCACGACCTGGTTGACCGTCGCGACGCCGCCGAAGTCCACCCGCAGCCACTGGTCGTCGGCGAACTGGCTGGACCAGCGGGTGGTGGTGCGGCCGTCCAGCGCCGCGGCGGGCGCGTTGCCGCCCTCCCACGTGGAGGCCGTGACCTGCTTGTACTGCGAGATCGGCGTGCCGGACGGGTTGGGGCCGCCGGTGGTGCCGTAGACCTGGAACTCCCACAGCGAGTAGCCGTAGCCGGTGGCGCGGGCCGTGCCGTACACCCGCACGTGCCGACCGGTGCCCGTGACGGCGATGTCCTGGGTCCCGCCGGTGGCGGCGGTCGCGGTGTGGATCGTGCTCCACGTGACGCCGTCGGTGGAGGTCTGGAGCTGGAACGCGGTCGCGTACGCGGCCTCCCAGGTCAGCACCACGCGGTCGAGCGCCGCGGTCGCGCCGAGGTCCACGCTCACCCACTGCGGGTCGGTGAACGCGCTGGACCAGCGGGTGCCCGCGTTGCCGTCGGTGGCGGCGGACGCGGGGGTGCCCGCGTTCTCGACGGAGGAGGCGGTGGTCGGTTTGCCCTGCGACAGCAGGACTCCGGCCGCCCGCGCGTCGGGCGCGGTGGCGGCGAGCTGCCCCGCCACCAGGGCGGCGAGGACGGCGAGCAGGGGCAGGGCCCGGCGGCGTTGCCGGGCGAGCGCTTCGGGCATGGGGCGACTCCAGGCAGGGGGGAGCCGCGGCCGGTGTGCCGCCGGCCGCGGACCGTCGAGGGACTGTCGGGGAACTTCGGAGAGCGCTCTCCCACAGCGAACTTCACCCGCCGTGCCCTCGTCAAGGGCGCGGGCGACCGGTTCTCGCGGCCCCCGCGGCCCCGTTCCGGTCCGGACGTGAGCGCCCGGTCCCGGCATCGGCGCACCTCGGGAGGGCGGCCCCGGACCGCTGGTTCAATGTGGACATGACGACACCTCAGGTCGCCAGGCCGTCGATCCTGACCGTGGACGACGACCCGGGCGTGTCCCGGTCCGTGGCGCGCGACCTGCGCCGCAAGTACGGCGAGTCCTACCGGATCGTGCGGGCCGAGTCGGGCGCACAGGCGCTCGACGCGCTCCGCGAGATCAAGCTGCGCGGCGAGGAGGTCGCCGTGCTGCTGGCCGACTACCGGATGCCGGGCATGAGCGGCATCGAGTTCCTGGAAGCCGCGATGGACCTGTTCCCCGTGGCGCGCCGGGTGCTGCTCACCGCCTACGCCGACACCGACGCGGCGATCCGCGCGATCAACGTCGTGGACCTCGACCACTACCTGCTCAAGCCGTGGGACCCGCCGGAGGAGAAGCTGTACCCGGTGCTGGACGACCTGCTGAGCGCGTGGGCGGCGGCCGACCGCGGCCCGGTGCGGCAGGTCAGGGTCGTGGGGCACCGCTGGTCGTCGCGGTCCTACGAGGTCCGCGACTTCCTGGCCCGCAATTCGGTGCCGTTCCGCTGGCACGCCCTGGACGACGGCGACACCGAGGCGGGCCGGCTGCTCACCGCGTGCGGCGAGGACGGCGCCCGGCTGCCGGTGGTGATCACCCCGGACGGCGAGCCGCTGGTCGAGCCGTCGGACGCGGAGCTGGCCGCGCGGGTCGGCCTGACCACGCGGCCGTCCGCCGACTTCTACGACCTGATCGTGGTCGGCGGCGGTCCGGCGGGCCTGGGCGCGGCCGTCTACGGCGGGTCGGAGGGCCTGCGCACGGTGCTGGTCGAGCGCCGGGCCACCGGCGGCCAGGCGGGCACGAGCAGCCGGATCGAGAACTACCTGGGCTTCCCCGACGGCGTGTCCGGCGAGCAGCTGACCGACCGGGCGCGGCGGCAGGCGGTGAAGTTCGACGTCGAGGTGCTGACCGCGTGCGACGTGGTGGCGCTGGAGGCGCGGGGCGCGGCGCGGGTCGTGCGGCTGGACGACGGCACCGAGCTGGCCGCGCACACCGTCATCCTGGCCACCGGCGTGTCCTACCGCCGGCTCGACGCGCCCGGCTTGGGCGCGCTGACCGGCCGGGGCGTGTTCTACGGCGCGGCCACCACCGAGGGGCCCGGCTGCGCGGGGCAGGACGTCTACCTGGTCGGCGGCGCGAACTCGGCGGGCCAGGCGGCGCTGTACTTCGCCGCGCACGCCCGCCGCGTCGTGCTGGTGGTGCGCGGCGACTCCCTGGCCCGGTCGATGTCGCACTACCTGGTCGAACAGCTCGCCCGGGTGGACAACATCGAGGTGCTCACGTGCACCGAGGTCGTCGGTGGCACGGGCGAGCAGCACCTGGAGTCCGTGACGCTGCGCCACAACAAGACCGGCGAGACGACGACCGTGCCGACGTCCTGGCTGTTCGCGTTCATCGGGGCGGCGCCGCACACCGACTGGCTCGCGGGCACGCTGGCCCGCGACGAGCGCGGGTTCGTGCTCGCCGGGCCGGACCTGGTGGTCGACGGCCGCCCGCCGGCGGGCTGGGACCACGACCGGCCGCCCTACCACCTGGAGACCAGCCTGCCGGGCGTGTTCGTGGCCGGCGACGTGCGCGCGGACTCGGTCAAGCGGGTCGCCTCGGCGGTCGGCGACGGCGCGATGGCCGTGTCCCTGGTCCACCGCTACCTGGAGAAGTCGTGACGGAGAACCTGACGGTGGACGACCTGCGCCGGCTGTTCCTGTTCGAGCACCTGTCCGAGGAGCAGCTCGCCTGGCTCGTCGCGCACGGCCGGGTGGAGACCCACGCCGCGGGCACCCGGGTGCTGCGCGAGGGGCAGCCCGCGACCTGCTTCTACGTGCTGCTGGACGGCACGGTGGCGTTGAGCCGGGTGATCGGCGGCCATCGCGTGGAGACCAACCGCACCGACCACCGGGGCGCGTACTTCGGAGCCACGCAGGCGTACCTGGGCTCGGACGTCGAGGCCAGGACGGTCTACCAGATGACCGCCGACGCGGTGACCGACGTGCGGCTGTACCAGCTGCCGGCGCACGACTTCGGCGCGATGTTCCGCTCGTGGTTCCCGATGGCGATCCACCTGCTGGAGGGCCTGTTCTTCGGCATGCGCAACACCGAGCGGATCGTGAGCCAGCGGGAACGGCTGCTCGCGCTGGGCTCGCTGTCGGCCGGGCTGACCCACGAGTTGAACAACCCGGCCGCCGCCGCGGTGCGGGCCACCGGCGCGTTGCGGGAACGGGTCGCCGGGATGCGGCACAAGCTCGCGCTGCTGGCGAGCGGCTCGCTGGACCCGGCCACGCTGCCGGTGCTGGTGCGGTTGCAGGAGAGCGCGGTCGAGCAGGTCGCGAAGGCGCCGAAGCTCGGCCCGATGGAGACCGCCGACCTGGAGGACGAGGTCGCCGACTGGCTGGACGCGCACGGCGTGGCCGGCGGCTGGGACCTGGCGCCGGTGCTGGTCGCGGGCGGGCTCGACGTGGCGTGGCTGGACCGGGCGGCGGCGCTGTGCCCGCAGACCGCCACCGAGGCCGCGGTGCGCTGGCTGGCCTACACGGTCGAGACCGAGACGTTGATGAACGAGATCGAGGACGCCACCACCAGGGTGTCCGCGCTGGTCGGCGCGGCCAGGCAGTACTCCCAGGTCGACCGGGCGCCGTTCCAGGTCGTGGACGTGCACGAGCTGCTGGACTCCACGCTGGTGATGCTCGGCGGCAAGCTGGGCGACGGCGTGCGCGTGGTCAAGGACTTCGACCGCTCCCTGCCGCCGCTGCCCGCCTACCCGGCCGAGCTGAACCAGGTGTGGACGAACCTGGTCGACAACGCGGTGGCGGCGATGGCGGGCCGCGGCACGCTGACCGTGCGCACGTCCCGCGTCGGCGACGACCTCGTGGTGGAGGTCGGCGACACCGGCACGGGCATCCCGCCGGACGTGAAGGGCCGGATCTTCGAGCCGTTCTTCACCACCAAGGCGGTGGGCGAGGGCACCGGCCTGGGCTTGGACATCTCGTGGCGGATCGTGGTCGAACGCCACCACGGCGACATCCGGGTGGAGTCCGAACCGGGCGACACCCGCTTCCGCGTCCACCTGCCGCTGACCCCGCCGGCCGAGCGCTCCGGGACGGACGCCGGCTAAGCCGGGAGTCGCGGGCGGCGCATGCCCTGACCCGGTCGACCGCTCCAGAACGGCCGGGAGTCGTACGCGCGCGGGCGGCGTACTCCTGACCCCGCGCGCTGAGCCTCAGGACGGCCGCGCGTCGTGTGCGCGGGCGGGGCCCAGCGCGCTCAGCTCCAGGACGGCCGGGAAACCTGTGCGCGGGCGGCGCATTGTCCTGCGGCGATCTGGGGAAGTTCTCGAGTTCTTCTTGTCCGTGCGTGCCCGGACCGATACACCCTGTGACAGGGGGTGCGGATGTTGGTCGAGTTCCTGCTGCTCGGTGAGGTCCGCGCGCGGGTGGACGGGGTCGAGGTCGACCTGGGCCACGCGCGACAGCGGTGCGTGCTGGCGGCCCTGCTGGTGGAACCCAACCGGCAGCAGAGCCTGGACGTGCTGGTGGACCGGGTGTGGGGCGACCGGCCGCCCCGGCAAGCGCGGAACACGCTGTACGGGTACGTGTACCGCCTGCGGCAGGCGTTCGCGGACGTGCCCGGCGTCGCGATCGACCGCACGCAGGCCGGCTACCTGCTGCCGGTGGACGAGGACGCGGTGGACCTGCACCGCTTCCGCGGTTTGCTCCGGCGGGCGCGGGGCGAGGAGGACCGGGCGGCGCTGGCCTCGGTGGGCGGGGCGCTCGGGCTGTGGCGCGGTCCGGCGCTGGGCGGGCTGCGGGGCGAGTGGGCGGAGGCGGTGCGCCGCACGCTGGAGCAGGAGCGTTGGCAGGCCGTGCTGCACCGCAACGACCTCGCGTTGCGCCTCGGGCGGCACGCCGAGGTGATGGCGGAGCTGACCGCGCTGGCCGAGGAGAACCCGCTGGACGAAAAGCTGGCCGCCCAGGTGGTCGTGGCGCTGCACCGGTCGGGTCGGCAGGCCGACGCGCTGCACCACTACCAGGTGGTCCGTCGGCGGTTGGCCGAGGAGCTGGGCGCGGACCCGGGGCCGGAGCTGCGCGAGGCGCACCAGCGGGTGCTCGCGGGCGAGCCGACGGTCCGGGAGGAGGAGCGGCGGGAGGCCGTGCCGACGCCGCACGAGCTGCCGGCGGCGCCGAGGCTGTTCGTGGGGCGGGCGGACCAGCTCGCCCGGATCGACAAGGCGTTGGTCCCGTCCGGTGGCGCGTCGCCGGTGCTGGCGGTGGTGGGGCCGGCCGGGACGGGCAAGACGGCGTTGGCCCTGCACTGGGCGCACCGCGCCGTCGACCGGTTCCCCGACGGGCAGTTGTACGCGGACCTGCGCGGCTTCGACCCGGTCGGGCCTCCGGCGTCCCCCGCAGTGGTGATGGGCCGGTTCCTCGGCGCGTTGGGCGTGCCGCCGGCGTCCGTCCCGGCCGAGGTGGAGGCGCAGGCGGCGCTGTACCGCAGCGTCGTGGCGGGGCGTCGGTTGCTGGTGGTCCTGGACAACGCTCGCGACACCGACCAGGTGCTCCCGCTGCTGCCGGGCAGCGGCACCTGCACCGTGCTGGTCACCAGCCGGCACCGCCTCACCGGCCTGGCCGCCGCGCACGGTGTGCCGACGCTGGAGCTGGACGTGCTGCCCGACGCGGAGGGGCGGGAGCTGTTGGCCGGTCACGTCGGCGCGCAGCGGGTGCACGAGGCGCCCGACGCCGTCGACGCGCTGCTGGAGTGGTGCGCGGGGCTGCCGCTGGCCGTGGCCATCGTCGGCGCGCACGCCGCCGCGTACCCGGACTTCCCCCTCGGCGCGCTGGTCGCGGAGCTGCGCGAGGCCGACGGCTTGGCCCACGCGGGCGACACCGAGCTGAGCATGAGCCTGCACGCGGTGTTCACGTCGTCCTACCGGGTGCTGCCGCCGCCGGTCGCGCGGGCGTTCGCGGTGCTGGGGGTCGCGCCCGGTCCGGACATCTCCCTGCGGGCCGCGGCCGAGCTGCTGGACCAGCAGCCGCCGGCGGCGCGGCGGCTGCTGGCGCACCTGGAGACCTGGCACCTGCTGCGACAGCACGTGCCGGGCCGCTACCGGATGCACGACCTGGTCCGGCTCTACGCCGCCGAACGGGCACGTGACCGCGCGGACCAGGAGGAGGCGTTGCGGAGGGTCGTACTGCACTACGCCCGTGTCGGACGGGCCGCCGAGGGCGTGCTCTACCCGTACGAGCACCCTCCCGCGCTGGGTGAGCCGGTGCCCGCCGACGGCGTGTTCCCCGACGAGTCGAGCGCGTTGGCGTGGTTGGCATCGGAGTACGCGTGCCTGATCGCGGCCCAGGAACTGGCCGCGCGGCGCGGGTGGGACCGGGTCGTGTGGCAGTTGGCGTGGTCGCTGGACACGTTCCAGCGGCGCCAGGGCCTCGTCGACGACCAGGTGGCCGTGTGGCGGGCGGCGATGGCCGCCGCCGACCGCACGGGCGATCCCGACGCGCGGGCGTTGGCGTCCTGGAGGCTGGGCGCCGCACTTGCCCGCCGCGGTGTCGACCTCGTCGAGGCGTCCGGCCACCTCGACCGGGCGTTGGCGCTCGGTGGCGCGTCGGGCGACCTGTCCGGACAGGCCAACGCGCACCAGGCCCTGGCGTGGGTGCAGGAGCAACGGGGCGACGACGCGGCCGCGCTGGACCACGCCACGCGGGCGTTGGCGATGCTGCGCACGCTCGGCGTCGAGATGCGCGAGGCGCACGCCCTCAACCAGGCCGGGTGGTACGCCGCGAAGCTGCACGACCTGCCGCTGGCGCGGGCGCACTGCACGGCGGCGCTCGACCTGGCCCGCCGCCACGGCGACCTCGACGCCCGCGGGCGCACCCTGGACAGCCTCGGCTACATCGCCCACCTGGCGGGCGACCACGACGAAGCCGTGGCCCACTACGAGCAGGCGCTCGCCGACTTCCAGGAGGTCGGGTCCACCTACGACTACGCCGACACCCTGGAACGCCTGGCCGACAGCCACGCCGCCGCCAACCGCCACGACCAGGCCACCGCCGCCCGCCGCCGCGCCGTCTCGCTGTTCCTGGCCCAACACCGGACCGCCGACGCCGACCGCGTCGCCGCCCTGCTCGGCGACCCTCCCGGCACGCTCGACACCTGACCCCCCCGGAGCCACGGCGGCGATCCCAGATCCGCCCCAGCTTTCTCCCAAGCGCGAGGGCGAAGCTGAGGACCGCCGGAGGCGAGGGGTCTCCGGCAGCGGATCACAGGGGGACAAGCACATGCGAAAACTGCTGCTCGGAGCCGTGCCCGCCAGTGCGGCGCTGCTGCTCGGGCTCGTCGCCGCACCGGCCCACGCGGCGGAGAACCCGTTGTACACCACAGGCGCGAGGGCGTTCGTGAACACCTACTCCGGACAGGTCGAGGTGTGCGACACGCGGGCGGACGGCAGGCGGGCCGTGGCGCTGGCCGTCAACGTGACCCGGGGGAGGATCCTCGGCTACCCGGAGGACATGAACGGCGCCAACGGCTGCACCCCGCAAAGCGGTACGGGACAGGGTGCGGCGCTCGACCGGTTCTGGCACACGCCCAGCCGCAACGATGAGATCCGGCTCGAGGTGTGGATCCAGGACGGCGAGGGCGGCGCGCAGGAGAACTTCACCTGGACGACGCTGTACTACTGAACCGGGGGGTGGC
>NZ_JBHYXZ010000014.1:0-18069 GCF_042752395.1 Actinosynnema sp. NPDC059335
GACCCGCCCGCCCCGCGCCGCCCCCGCGCGCCCGCGGGCGCGGCGAGGCCCCCCCCGCCCTCCGCCCCCACCCCCCCGTCCGCTTACCCGCCCGCTCGGGCACCTGCAGAAGCCCGGCAGCACGGTGTCGCTGGAGCGCGGCCCGGAGGGCGTGGCCGTGCGCCGCAGCCTGCTGCCGTCGGGCCTGCGGGTCATCACCGAGCGCATCCCGGGCGTGCGGTCGGCGTCGGTCGGCCTGTGGGTGCAGGTCGGGTCGCGCGACGAGCGGACCGAGGTCGCGGGCGCCGCGCACTACCTGGAGCACCTGCTGTTCAAGGGCACGGCGAACCGCACGGCCGCGCAGATCGCCGAGGAGATCGACGCGGTCGGCGGCGAGCTGAACGCGTTCACCGCCAAGGAGCACACCTGCTACTACGCGCACGTCCTGGACGAGGACCTGCCGTTGGCCATGGACCTGGTGTGCGACGTGGTGTTCGACGCGCTGTGCGAGCCGCGCGACTTCGAGACCGAGCGCGGCGTGGTGCTCGAAGAGATCGCGATGCGCGACGACGACCCGGAAGACCTGCTGCACGACGCGTTCCTCGACGCCCTGCTGGGCGACCACGCGCTGGGCCGGCCGGTGCTCGGCACCGAGCAGTCCATCGGGGACATGGACCGCGACGCGCTGTTCGGCTTCTACAAGAAGCGCTACACGCTGCCGCGGATGGTGCTCGCGGTGGCGGGCAACATCGACCACGCCCGGGTGATGCGGCTGGTGCGCAAGCAGGTCGGCGACCGGCTCGACCGCGTCGGCACGCCGGTCGCGCCGCGGTCCGGCCGCGCCCGCATCCCCGCGTCGCGCAAGCTGGTGCTGCACTCCGACGACACCGAGCAGGCGCACCTGATGCTGGGCGTGCGCGGGCTGGACCGGCACGACGAGCGCCGGTTCGCGCTGAACGTGCTCAACGCCGCGCTGGGCGGCGGCATGAGCTCGCGCCTGTTCCAGGAGGTCCGGGAACGGCGCGGCCTGGCGTACCAGGTGTACTCGTCGGTGGGCCTCTACGCGGACGCGGGCACGCTCTCGGTGTACGCGGGCTGCCAGCCCGACCGGCTCGGCGACGTGGCCGGCGTGGTGCGCGAGGTGCTGTCCACCGTGGCGCGCGAGGGGATCAGCGACGCCGAGGTGGCCCGGGGCAAGGGCCAGCTGCGCGGCGGGCTCGTGCTGGGCCTGGAGGACACCAGTTCGCGCATGTCGCGCATCGGCAAGGGCGAGCTGAACTACGGCGACTACCTGTCGGTGGAGCAGACGCTGGCGCGCATCGACGCGGTCACCGCCGAGGACGTCGCGGCGCTGGCGCGCGACTTGCTGCGACGCCCCGTCGCCGCCGCCGTGGTCGGCCCTTACGCTCACGCCGACGATCTGCCGTCCCAGGTGCACGAGGTGATCTCTTGAGTTCCGTACCCCCGCCCGACCCCGCGAGCGGGTCCTCGGCCGAACCGCTCCGCGTCGGCGTCATCGGCGCCAGGGGCCGCATGGGCGCCGAGGTGTGCCGCGCGGTCGAGGCCGCGGCGGACATGGAAGTCGTCGCGACGGTCGACGCGGGCGACCGGCTGTCCGACCTGGCCGACGCCGGCGCCCGGGTCGCGGTCGACTTCACCGGCCCCGACGTGGTGATGGACAACCTCCGCTTCTGCGTGGACAACGACATCCACGCCGTCGTGGGCACGTCCGGGTTCGACGCGCAGCGGCTCGACGCGGTGGCGGAGTGGCTGGCGTCGAAGCCGGAGCTGGGCGTGTTGATCGCGCCGAACTTCGCCATCGGCGCGGTGCTGTCCATGCGGTTCGCCGAGCTGGCCGCCCGGTACTACGAGTCGGCCGAGGTGATCGAGCTGCACCACCCGCGCAAGGTGGACGCGCCCTCGGGCACCGCCGCGCACACCGCCCGGCTCATCTCCCGGGCGCGGGAGGCGGCGGGCCTCGGCCCGATGCCGGACGCGACCACGCAGGAGGCCGACGGCGCGCGCGGCACGCTCGTGGGCGACGTCCGGGTGCACTCGCTGCGGGTGGCCGGGCTGATCGCGCACCAGGAGGTCGTGTTCGGCACGGAGGGCGAGACGCTGACGCTGCGGCACGACTCGCTGGACCGCAAGTCGTTCATGCCGGGCGTGCTGCTGGCCGTGCGGTCGATCGCGCGGCACCCGGGGCTCACCGTGGGCCTGGACAAGTACATGGACCTCTGAAGGTCCGCGTGAGGACCCGCACCGTCGCGTTCCTGATCACCGCCGCGCTGGCGGTGTACTTCGTGCTGCTCGGCGGCCGGGCCGCGGTGCTCCTGGGCACCGGCGACCCGGTGGGCATCGGCCTCGGCGTCGGGGTGCTGGTGCTGCCGCTGATCGGCGCGTGGATCGCGTGGACGAACCTGCGGTTCGGCTTCACCACCGAGCGGATGGCGCGGCAGCTCGACGCCGAGGGCGGTCTCCTCGACACGTCCGGGCTGCCGCGTCGCCCGTCCGGGCGGGTGGACCGGGACGCCGCCGACGAGTGGTTCGACCGGCGCCGGGCCGACGTCGAGGCGCGCCCCGACGACTGGCGGGCGTGGTTCCTGCTGGCCCAGGCGTACGACCTGGCGGGTGACCGCGGTCGGGCGAGGGAGACCATGCGGAGAGCGATCGAGCTGTTCCAGTCGCCGACGAATACGGTGTGATCCAGCCGACTGAGACGTGATTCATCCGGTCTTCACGGTCTCTTGCCTTGGATCTTTCACGCGTGCTCGTTACCGTGAGTACATGGCGAACACGTTGGAGAACCTCCGGTTGGCCGTGGCCTGCCTCGTCCTCGCGACCGCCGTCGGGGTCGCCCTCGCGCTCGGCTGACCGTTACACGTCCGGGTGGTTCCGAGTGCGGTCGTGCGCTCGGTCGGGTAGCCGAGGAGGCATGGAACGCGCAGCGGTGGACCGCCTCTACGACTGTGACGTGCTGGACCGCCACGGCCGGCCCATCGGACCGGTCGCGGCCGTGTGGCTGGCCGGTGGCCGCCCGTTGTGGGCCTCGGTGCGCCGGGAGACCGGGACCACGCTCGTGCCGATCCGCGGCGCCCAGGTGCGCGACCGCAGGCTGGTGGTGCCCGTGGACAAGCGCGAGGTGGAGGACGCGCCGAAGGTCGACGACCGGGAGCTGTCCGAGGCCGAGCAGCTGGAACTGCACGACCACTACGGGTTGACGCTGCCCGAGCAGCGCCTGGTGCGCCACGAGCGCCCGGTGGGCGAGGGCGTCAGTGCCACCACCCCGCCACCGCGGCGGGCGAGGCGGCCAGGACGCTGAACCGGGCGAACCGGCCGAGCACGCTCGTGGAGAGGAACAGCCAGGACGACATGCCCGCGAGACCCGCGAGCACGGTGGTGAACATGAACGGCGGCAGGCCGACCACCGAGCTGACCGCGTGCGTGCCGAACATCCAGTGCGGGTGCCGGTGGCAGCGCGCCCGCACCCACTCCAGCCGGGCCCGCCACTTCAGCCGCCACGGCGCCACGGGCTTCGCCGGCTTCTCCTCGCGCCTGAGGAACGCCGGTAAGCGCAGCGAGCCGCGGGCGGCCAGGAAGTAGAACATCTTGCCCAGCACCTGGCCCAGGGCGACCGCGAGCCCGATCCACCACCACGAGATGCCCGGTTGTTGGGTCACCAGGCCGATCACGAAGAGTTCGATGCTGATCAGAGGCATCAACGCGGAGCCGAAGGCCACGCTGAACGTGAGGCACACCCACCCGAACCCGAGCACCCGGCCGAGGCTACCCGCGGGATCAGGGCGTGAGCAGTAGGGCCAACCCCCCGGAAACCCTGATCTCGCGCAGCGGACGCCCGCCGGCGTCGAGCGTGCGCACCGTGCCGTCGGCCTCCCAGTCCGCCTTGCCGTAGAAGCCGATCGAGGCCCGGTCCGCCTCCGGCACCCAGGCGACGCCCCGCGTCGCGCCCGCTTCGCGCAGCCGGCGGGCGGCCGTGGCGAGCAGCCTGCCGCCGTGGCCGCGCCGCCCCCAGCGGGGTTCCACGAGCACGCTCACCAGCGCCGTGGTCGCCGCGTCCGCGGGCAGCGAGCCGTCCGCCCGCGCCACCTCGTCCTCGGGCGCGAGGCCCGCGACGCAGAAGCCGACCGTCCACGCGCCCTCGGCGGCGACGAGCACCTGGCCGCGCCCGACCGCATCGGCCCAGGCCGGCGCGGTCTCCTCCACCTCGATCGACGCCAGGACGTCGGCGGGCACGAGGTCGGCGTAGGCGGTCCGCCAGGTGTCGCGGTGGATGCGGGCGATCTCCGCCACGTCGTCGGGCTGCGCGGTGCGCACGGTGGCGTCGGCCATGCGCACTGTTATAGCCCTCCGGTCCGCCGGGCGGCGGAGGCAGGTCCGCCGAGCCGGCCGCCGCCCGCGCGGGGAGACGACGAGCACGCCGCCCGGAGCCCGCCGTCCTCCCGGTGGGAGCGGACGGCGACCCGCCGTCCGCCCGGTCGGAGCCGATCGCGCCGCCGGGGTGGAGGTGATCCCCGGCGGTCCGGGCGGCAAGATCACCGGGCGGCTTCGGGAAACCGATGCCCGGCGGGTCCGGGTCCGGCCCGGTCCGCGCCCCCTCCGGTCCCGCCGCGGGTGGGGGCGGGTGCGCTGTCCGGGCTACCGTGCGTGACTGTCATACCCCGGTGGGACCATCCAGTCGTGCAGAGAATGAGCGCAGACGTCGCCCGCCGCATCGCGCTGGGCGCACAGGGTTTCGCCGACCCCCGGCCCGCTTCCGCGCCCACCCGCCGGCACCTGCAGAAGGTGCTGTCGCGGATTCGCCTGTTGCAGCTCGACTCGGTGAACGTCGCCGTCCGCGCGCACTACATGCCGCTGTTCAGCCGGCTCGGCGCCTACGCGCCGTCGCTGGTGGACGAGGCCGCGTGGGCGCACAGCGCGCGCAAGCCACGGCTGCTGGTGGAGTACTGGGCGCACGAGGCGAGCCTGGTGCCGCTGGAGGACTGGGCGCTGCTGCACTCCGGGGCGAAGCGGCCGGGCTGGTGGAAGAACTACGCGGCGATCGTCGAGCGCACGCCGCAGCTGGTGGACGACGTGTTGGCCGTGGTGAAGGAGCTGGGCCCGGTCGGCGCGGGCGCGATCGAGAAGGCGCTGGCGGGCGGCGGGCCGCGGGCCAAGGAGCACTGGGGCTGGAACTGGTCCGAGGTCAAGAAGGTGTGCGAGTACCTGTTCGGCGAGGGCGTGCTGACCACGGGGTCGCGGCGCGGCTTCGAGCGGCTGTACGACCTGAGCGAGCGCGTGCTGCCGCCGGAGGCGCTGGCCCGGCGGCTGTCGGTGTCGGCGGAGGAGGGCGCGCGCGAGCTGGTGGCGCGGGCGGCGACGGCGATGGGCGTGGCGACCGAGCCGGACCTGCGCGACTACTACCGCCTCCAGCCCGCGCGCAGCCGGCAGGCGGTGGCGGAGCTGGTGGAGGCCGGGGTGCTGGAGCCGGTCGAGGTGGAGGGCTGGGGCGTCCCCGCGTACCGGCACGTGGAGGCGCGGGTCCCGCGCCGGATCACCGGTCGGGCGCTGCTGTGCCCGTTCGACCCGCTGATCTGGGAACGCGCCCGCACCGAGCGGATCTTCGACTTCTTCTACCGCATCGAGATCTACGTGCCCGCGCCGAAGCGGGTGCACGGGTACTACGTGTTCCCGTTCCTGCTGGACGGCGAGCTGGTGGGCCGGGTGGACCTGAAGGCGGACCGGGCCGCGGGCGTGCTGCGGGTGCAGGCGGCGCACTCCGAGCCGACGGCGGACGTCGGCCGGGTCGCGGTCGAGCTGGCCGCCGAGCTGCGGCACATGGCCGACTGGCTGGAGCTGGACGACGTCCGGGTGGCGCCCAAGGGCGACCTCGCCCCGGCTCTCACGGCGGTCGTCCGGTGAGCGCGTGAGACGTTGGGCTGACAGATGTTGAAATCTGTCAGCCCAACTGGCATAGTGGAGGTCATGACGAACTCCACCGATCGCGTGCTGCCGCGCCGCGCCCTGGGCTCCACCGGTCCCGAGGTGTCGGCGCTCGGCCTGGGCTGCATGGGCATGTCCGACCTCTACGGCCCGGCCGACGAGGCCGAGAGCGTGGCGACCATCCACGCCGCCGTGGACGCGGGCGTGACCCTGCTCGACACCGGCGACTTCTACGGCATGGGCCACAACGAGCTGCTGATCGCGCGGGCGCTGCGCGAGCGCCGGCGCGAGGACGTGGCGATCAGCGTCAAGTTCGGCGCGCTGCGCGACGCGGACGGCGGCTGGCACGGCAACGACGGCAGGCCGGAAGCCGTCCGCAACTTCCTCGCCTACACCCTGCGCCGGCTGGGCACCGACCACGTCGACGTCTACCGGCCCGCCCGGCTCGACCCGGCGGTGCCGATCGAGGAGACCGTCGGCGCGATCAAGGAGGAGGTCGAGAAGGGGCGCGTGCGCCACATCGGCCTGTCCGAGGTGGGCGCGGAGACGCTGCGCCGCGCGCACGCCGTGCACCCCGTCGCCGACCTCCAGATCGAGTACTCGCTCGTGTCCCGGGGCATCGAGCGGTCGATCCTGCCCACCGCGCGCGAGCTGGGCGTCGGGGTCACCGCGTACGGCGTGCTGTCGCGCGGCCTGATCTCGGGCCACTGGACCGCGTCCCGGCAGCCGACCGACTTCCGCGCCGTCTCGCCGCGCTTCCAGGGCGACAACCTCGACCACAACCTCGCGCTGGTGGAGGCCCTGCGCGCGGTGGCGGCCGAGAAGGGCGTCACGGTCGCCCAGCTCGCCATCGCCTGGGTGCTGGCGCAGGGCGA
Source organism: Actinosynnema sp. NPDC059335 (assembly GCF_042752395.1). NCBI lineage: Bacteria > Bacillati > Actinomycetota > Actinomycetes > Pseudonocardiales > Pseudonocardiaceae > Actinosynnema > Actinosynnema sp. NPDC059335. Next base: position 6,795 of record NZ_JBHYXZ010000014.1, read on the forward strand.
GGACATCGTGCCCTTGGTGGGGGCCCGCCGCCGCGACCGCCTGACGGAGGCCCTGGGCGCGCTCGACGTCACGCTCACGGCCGCCGACCTGGCCCGGATCGAGGCCGCCGTGCCGGCCGACGCCGTGGCCGGCGACCGCTACGCGCCCGCCCTGATGGCCCACCTGGACAGCGAGCGCTGACCGCGGCCCACGCACAATGGACCGGACCGGCAGGCGACACCAGGGGGCACCACGTGGCGGACGGCGCACTGACCGCTGAGGTCATCCTCAGCACCACCGAGGACGTCCTGCGCCGGTACGGCCCGGCCAAGGCGACCGTGGTGGACGTGGCCCGCGCGCTGGGCGTCAGCCACGGCAGCGTCTACCGGCACTTCCCGACCAAGGCGGCGCTGCGGGAGGCCGTCACCCAGCGCTGGCTCGACCGGGCGCACGCCGGGCTCGCCGGAGTGGCCACCGCCGACACCCCCGCGCCGGAGCGCCTGCGCTCCTGGCTCGCCGCCCTGTTCGAGGCCAAGCGCCGGAAGGCGCTGGACGACCCGGAGCTGTTCGCCACGTTCTCGGTGCTGGTGCGGGAGAACAGCGCCGTGGTCGCCGCGCACATCGAGGCCATGGTCGGCGACCTGACCCGGATCGTCGCCGACGGGGTGGCGTCCGGCGACTTCACGACCCCGGACCCGGCCGTGAGCGCCAAGGCGGTGTTCGACGCCACCGCGCGCTTCCACGACCCGGCCCACGCCGCCGAGTGGGCGGGCCCGGACGTCGACGCGGCGTTCGACGCGGTGGTGTCCCTGCTGGTGGCGGGGCTGCGGTCGGCCGGGTGACCGGCTACCGGGAGCTGCTCGCCCGGCCGCTGACGTGGTGGTGGCTCGTCGCCACGGTGGCCACCCGGTTGGCGGTCTGCACGGTCCCGCTCGCCGCGGTGTTCCTGGCCGCCGAGCACACCGGCTCGTACGCCTGGGGCGCGGTCATCGCGGGCGCGTACGCCGCCGGCGAGGCCGTCGCCGCGCCGCGGATGGGCGCCCGCTTCCAGCGCCGGCCGCTGCGGCCGGAGCTGTCCCGCGTCGCGGTGGCCGAGGCGGTCGCGCTGCTCGGCCTGGTCGTGTCGCTGCGGCTCGGCCTCCCGGTCGCCGCCGTGGTGCTCGCGGCGGTGGGCGGCGGGGTGGCCGCCGGGACGTTCGGCGGGCTGCGCACGCTGCTGGTCCGGTCCGCGCCGGACGGCCGGGGGAGCGCCCTGGCGCTCGACGTGATCGTGAACCAGGCGTGCCAGGTCGCGGGTCCGGCGCTGGTGGGCGTCGCGGTGGCGGTGTGGAGCGCCGACGCCGCGCTGCTGGTCGTCGCCGCCGCCCTGCTGGTGACGCCGGTCGTCGCGGGCCGGCTGCCCGGGTCGCTGGGGGCGGAGGGCGACGCGGTCGTGCGCGGGTCCGCGCGCGTCGTGCGGGCGATCTGGCCGGCGGTGGTCGTCGTCACGGTCGTGCTCGCGCTCCAGGCGGCGGTCGAGGTGACGCTGCCGAGCCTGCTGGAGCACCGCGGCGCACCGGCGGCGTGGGCCGGCGCGGCGCTGTCCGCCCTGGCCGTGTCCAGCATCGCGGGCAGCTTCCTGTACGGCCTGCGCCGCCGGCCGGGGAACGCGCTGCGGCACACCCTGGTGCTCGCGTCGCTGTTCGCGCTGGTCGTGGTGGCGGTCGGGGTGGTGCGCTCGCCCGTGGCCACCGTCGTGCTGGTGGGCTGCGCGGGGTGCTTCCAGGCCGCCGCGAGCACCGCGCGCAGCCTGACCGTCACCGAGGCCCTGCCCGCCGGCTCGTGGTCGGTCGGCTTCTCGGTGCTCTACTCGTTCGCCGCCGTGGGCTTCACGGCGGCGAGCGTGGTGAGCGCGGTGTTCCTGGCCGCGGGCGACGCCGCCGTGTTCTCGACCGCGCTGGGCGTGGGCGCCTGCGCGGTGTTCGCGCTCGTCGGCGCGGTGGAGCGCGGGACCCGCGGCACGTCCTGAGCGCCGCGGGCCCCGGAGCCGGTCACGCCGTGGTGGCGGTGGTGACCAGGGCGGTGCCGCTGGTGGTCCGGCCGGTGATGAACAGGGCCGGCTCGGTCTCCGGCGGGGTGTCGGAAACGTCCAGGTCGCTGCGCGCCGACCCGGAGTTGGAGGCCAGGTCCACCTGCGCCGACACCCCCGGCCGCACGCCCACCCGGACGTCGCCCGAGCCGGTGCCGAGCTGGATCCGGCCGGCCGCGGCGTCGGCCAGCGTGACGTCGCCGCCGCCCGTGCGCACCTGCACGTCGTCCTGCACGGCCCCGAGCCACACGTCGCCGGTGCCGGTGTAGATGACCGTGTTGCCGCCGATCGCCGACACCTCGACGTCACCGCTGCCGGTCTTGGCCCGCAGCCCGCCCGGCATCGGCCCGAGCCGCAGCTTGCCCGAGCCCGAGTTGACCTGGGACGGCGCGTCCGCCTGGTCGGTGGTCACGTCGCCGGTGCCGGTCTGGATCTCCAGCCGCCCGGCCGCGCCGGTCACGGTGACGTCCGCCGAGCCCGTCTTGGCGATCACGTGCGAGCCGAGCGGAGCGCGCACGGTCACGCTCAGCGGCACCGCGCGCAGCGGCAACGCCTTGGACGCGTGCACCTTCAGGCGGGCGCCGGACAGCTCGACCCGGGCGTCCCGCACCGCCTCGGCCGGCCCCGACGGCTGGCCGGGCACCGTGCCGAACTGGTTGTTCACCCAGTTCAGCAGCCCGTTCAGGCCGGCGGTCCAGGACTCGCCCGGCGACGGGTCGTGCCTCAGCTCGACGTGCACGCCCGGCTCGTCCACCAGGTGCACCCGCACCCGGCCGGCGACCAGCGCGACGTCGATCTCCGCCACGCCGTCGACGTCGAAGCCCTGCTGCCGCACCACATCGGATTCCATCGGTCCCCCTCCTCAGCCCTGCACCCAGCCGCGGACCCGCGAGGACGACGACGAGTCGCCGCCCGCCTGGTCCTTCGGCGGTCCCCAGTGCTTGTGCCCGCCGCCGCGCCGCCCGCCGACCGCGCCCTGCACGGCCTGCGCGACGAACGTGTTCAACGACATCCCCTGGGCCGCCGCGGCCTGTTCGGCCTTGGCCTTCAGCTCGTCCAGCAGCCGCAGCGTGACGCGCGTGGCGTCACCGGCGGAGGGCCGGGGAACCTCCTGCGGCTCCGGTTCGTGTTCCTCCCGGGCGGTCGTGCCGGTGACGACCACCCGCACGTCCCGTCCGTCCAACCGCACGTCGACGACGGGGCCGTCGAGGGCCGCGGTGACCTCCGCGGCCAGGTCGGACAACGCGTTCATGAGCGCGAGCCGCGCGGCGGGCTCCAGGGCTGCGGACAGCAGGGCCGCGGTGCGCCGGGTGTTGTCGTCCCCGGCGGACGCGGCCGTCGCGAGGTCCTCGCGCAGTGCTGCGATGTACGGCGACAGATCCATGACACCACCATGACGTCAAATCTGACATCAGTCAAGGCGACCGGTGATGTCGCTCATGACGGCACGCGGCAGGGCCGGCGCGACCGGCGGCTTCGGTTAGGGTTCGGGCCATGGCTGAGACGGTGTCGCCGAAGGTGCAGTTGATCGCGAAGACGGAGTTCTTCCCCCCGGACGGCGTCCCGTGGTCCACCGACGCCGACGGCGGCGAGGCGCTCGCCGAGTTCGCCGGCCGCGCGTGCTACCAGTCCTGGACCAAGCCCAACCCGGCGACCGCCACGAACGCGGGCTACATCAAGCACATCATCGAGGTCGGCCACCTCTCGGTGCTGGAGCACGGCTCGGTCAGCTTCTACCTGACCGGCATCTCCCGGTCGCTCACGCACGAGCTGATCCGGCACCGCCACTTCTCGTACTCGCAGCTGTCCCAGCGCTACGTGCCCGAGCGCAACGCCGCCATGGTCGAGCCGGACGTCATCGCAGGCGACCCCGAGCTGCACGAGAAGTTCCTGGCCGCCGCCCAGGCCAGCGTCGACGCCTACAACGAGCTGCTCAAGGGCCTGGAGGAGAAGTTCTCCGACGTGCCCAGCGCCACCCTCCGCCGCAAGCAGGCCCGCCAGGCGGCCCGCGCGATCCTGCCCAACGCCACCGAGACCCGCATCGTGGTGACCGGCAACTACCGGGCGTGGCGCCACTTCATCGCCATGCGCGCCACCGAGCACGCCGACGTGGAGATCCGCGCCCTGGCCGTGGAGTGCCTGCGCCAGCTGCAGAAGGCGGCGGCCAACGTGTTCGCCGACTTCACCATCTCCACGCTGTCCGACGGCACCGAGGTCGCCTCCAGCCCGCTGGTCACCGAGGGCTGAGGACCCGTGAAGCGGCTGATCGTCGACGTCCGGCCGGGGGAGTACGCGATCGTGCGGCTGCCCGCCGACGCGCCGGTCCCGGCCGGGCTGCTCGACGCGCCGGGCCTGGTCTCGGTGACCAGGACGCCGGAGGAGCTGTCGATCGTGTGCCCGGCCGACCACGCGCCGCCCGCCGACACCGCGCAGCCCGGCTGGCGGTTGCTGACCGTGCGCGGTCCGCTGGAGTTCACCCTCACGGGCATCATGGCCGCCCTGTCGGGCGAGTTGGCCGCGGCGGGCGTGAGCCTGTTCGCGCTGTCCACTTACGACACCGACCACCTGCTCGTGAAGGCCGGCGACCTGGCCAGGGCGGTGCAGGCGCTGCGTGCGTCGGGTCACGAAGTCACGAAACCGTGAAACCGGATCGGGCGACGGACGGTCTGAAGTAGCGTTCCGCCGGTCCGCGGTCGGGTTTCGAGGAGTGACGGTGACTGGTCCGACACAGGGTGTGAGCGCCCAGCCGCGCGTGATCGCGGGCAGGTACACCCTGCTCGCCGAGCTGGGGCGCGGCGGCATGGGCGTCGTCTGGCGGGCCCAGGACAACGTGATCGGCCGCCAGGTCGCCATCAAGGAGCTGCACCTGCCCGACGGCATCGCGCCGGAGGAGCGCCGCGTGCTGGAGGAGCGGGTGCTCCGCGAGGCGCGCACCGCGGGCCGGCTGAACGACCCCGGCGTGGTCACCGTCTTCGACGTGGTCGCCGAGAGCGGCATGACCTACATCGTCATGGAGCTGGTCGAGGCCGCCACGCTGTCCACTTTGATCAGCGCGCACGGCCCGATGCCGCAGGACCGGGTGGTCGCCATGGCGATCCAGGCGCTGTCCGCGCTGGACTCCGCCCACCAGGCCGGGATCGTGCACCGCGACGTCAAGCCCGGCAACCTCATGGTCACGCCGAACGGCCGGGTCAAGCTCACCGACTTCGGCATCGCCCAGGCCGTGGACGACCCGCGCCTGACCACCAGCGGCAGCCTCATCGGCTCGCCCGCCTACATGTCGCCGGAGCGCATCCACGGCCACGAGGCGTCGCCCGCCTCCGACCTGTGGGCGCTGGGCGCGACGCTGTGCTACGCCGTGGAGGGGGTCAACCCCTACGAGCGCTCGACCACCGCGTCCACCTTGCACGCGATCATGAACGAGATGCCCCGGCTGACCAGGGCGCACGGCGTGCTCGGCGCGGTGATCACCGGCCTGCTGATGCCCGACCCGAACGCCCGGCTGACCGGCCCGCAGGCCCGCGCCATGCTGGAGCGCGCGGTGGCCCAGCCGACGCCGCCCACCGGGTTCGGCGCGCCGCCGCGGCAGACCATGCACTACACCGCTCCGACCGCCGTACGGAAGCCGTGGCTGAAGGGCGTGCTGATCACCGGGGGCGCGCTGGCGGCGGTCGCGCTGCTGGTCGCGGGCGTGTTCCTCGGCCGGTGGCTGTTCACCGACCAGCCGCCCGCCGCCATGGCCGAGACGGTCACCTACGGCCCCGGCGGCACGATCGAGCCGTCCCAGTTCAAGCCGGGCAGCGGGCAGTGCGGCGACAACCTGGTCGACCCCAACGCCACGGTCAACTACACCGACTGCGACGAGCCGCACCGGACCGAGGTCTTCGCGGCGGCGGAGCCGTTCGGGTCGGACAAGATGCCCTACCCCGGCGACGAGTGGCTCCGCAACTACGCCGAGGACTTCTGCACCATGCACTTCATGTCCGACCGGGTGCCGGTCGAGGACAAGGAATCGCTGTTCCGCTACGCCGCGGTCGTGCCCACCGCCGGCGTGTGGGCCGAGGACCCGGCGTCGTCCTCCTCGTCGTCGGACAAGCGCTACCGCGACGTCGTGTGCGTGCTGTGGAACAAGGACGGCACGGCCCTGAAGGACCAGGTGTACGCCAAGTAACGTGGTGCCATGGGCGTCGCGCAGGACGAACGCAGGCTGCTGACCGAGCTGTTCGCCGAGGTGGGACCGGACGCGCCCACGCTGTGCGACCCGTGGCGCACGCGTGACCTGGCCGCGCACCTGGTGCTGCGCGAACGGCGTCCGGACGCGGCGGCGGGCATCCTGCTCAAGCCGCTCGCCGGGCACACCCGCCGCGTCCAGGACGCCTACGCCGCCCGGCCCTGGGACGAGCTGGTCGAGCTGGTCCGGGTCGGCCCGCCACGCCTCTCGCCGCAGGCCCTCGCGGACGAGCTGGTGAACGCCGTCGAGTTCTTCGTGCACCACGAGGACGTGCGCCGGGCGCGGGACGGCTGGGAGCCGCGTTCACCCGATCCGGTACGGGACGCGGTGCTGTGGCGGCGGCTCGCGCCGACCGCCCGGCTGATGTACCGCAAGAGCCCGGTCGGGGTGGTGCTGCGCCGCCCGGACGGCGAGGCGGTCGTGGCCAGGCGTGGCGCGAACCCCGTGGTGCTGACCGGGCAGGTCTCGGAATTGCTGGTGCACGTCTTCGGCCGGTCCGCCGCACGGGTGGAGTACGACGGCGAGGAGGACGCCGTGCGGCTGGTGCGCGGCCTCGACCGGAGCATGTAGTCGCAGCTTGCCGAGGGTGACGCGGTAGATTTCCGGCCATGACCGGAAGTCCTACCGCCTCGCCCGGCCGACCCTTCGGCCGCGTGCTCACCGCCATGGTCACCCCGTTCGACGCCGAGGGGGCGGTGGACCTGGGCAAGGCGCAGCGGCTCGCCGAGCACCTGGTCGAGCTGGGCAACGACGGTCTCGTGGTCAACGGCACCACCGGCGAGAGCCCCACCACCAGCGACGCCGAGAAGGCCGACCTGGTCCGCGCCGTGGTCGAGGCGGTCGGCGACCGCGCGACCGTGGTCAGCGGCGCGGGCACGTACGACACGGCGCACAGCGTGCACCTGGCCAAGCAGGCCGAGGCGGCGGGCGCGCACGGGCTGCTCCTGGTCACCCCGTACTACTCGCGGCCCACCCAGGAGGGCGTCCGCGCGCACTTCACCACCGTGGCCGACCAGGTCGGCGTGCCCGTGATGCTGTACGACATCCCGCCGCGCACCGTCATCCCCATCGAGGTGGACACGCTGCTGCGGCTGGCCGAGCACCCGCGCATCGTCGCGGTGAAGGACGCCAAGGGCGACCTGCTCGCGGGCAGCAAGGTCATCGCGGCCACGGACCTGGCCTACTACTCCGGTGACGACCCGCTGAACCTGCCGTGGCTGTCGGTCGGCGCGGTGGGCTTCGTCAGCGTCATCTCGCACATCGCCGCCGACCGGCTGCGCGACCTGCTCGACGCGTTCGAGTCCGGCGACGTCGCCGGCGCGACCGCGATCCACCAGTCGCTGCTGCCGCTGCTGCGGCCCTTCAGCCGGATGCCCGGCGTCACCTACGCCAAGACCGCGCTGCGTTTGCGCGGCCTGGACGTGGGGGATCCGAGGCTGCCACTGGTACCCGCATCAACCGAGGACATCGAGGCCGTCGAGGCCGAATTGGGAGTCAACGCGTGATCAACCCGAGCTCACCCCCGCCCGCACTGCCCGACGGAGGTCTGCGCGTCGTCGCACTGGGCGGCATCGGCGAGGTCGGCCGCAACATGACGGTGTTCGAGCACGCCGGCCGGCTGCTCGTCGTGGACTGCGGCGTCCTGTTCCCGGAGGACGACCAGCCCGGCGTCGACCTGATCCTGCCGGACTTCCGGGCCATCGAGGACCGGCTGGACGACATCGAGGCGCTCGTGCTCACCCACGGGCACGAGGACCACATCGGCGCGGTGCCGTTCCTGCTCAAGCTGCGCCCCGACCTGCCGGTGGTCGGCTCCCGGTTCACCCTGGCGCTGCTCGCGGCCAAGTGCAAGGAGCACCGCCAGACGCCGAAGCTGATGGAGATCACCGACGGCGAGCGGCGCGCGTTCGGGCCGTACGAGCTGGAGTTCTTCGCGGTCAACCACTCCATCCCGGACGCGGTCGCGGTCGCGATCCGGACGGCGGCCGGCCTGGTGCTGCACACCGGCGACATCAAGCTCGACCAGCTCCCGCTGGACGGCAGGCTGACCGACCTGGCCGGGTTCTCCCGGCTCGGCGACGAGGGCGTCGACCTGTTCCTGGTGGACTCCACCAACGCCGAGGTGCCGGGGTTCGTCGCGCCGGAGCGCGAGATCGGGCCGGTGCTGGAGAACGTCGTCCGCAAGGCCAACCAGCGGGTGATCGTGGCCTGCTTCGCCTCCCACGTGCACCGCGTGCAGCAGGTGCTGGACGTGGCCGTGCAGTACGGCCGGCGGGTCGCGCTGGTGGGCCGGTCGATGGTGCGCAACATGGGCATCGCGGCCGAGCTGGGCTACCTCAACGTGCCGGACGGGTTGTTCGTGGACCTCAACGAGGCCATGGACATGCCCGAGGACCAGGTCCTCTTCGTCTCCACCGGGTCGCAGGGCGAGCCGCTGTCGGCGTTGTCGCGCATGGCGCGCGGCGAGCACCGGCAGATCTCGATCCGGGCGGGCGACACGATCGTGCTGGCGTCGTCGCTGATCCCGGGCAACGAGAACGCGGTGTTCGGCGTGGTCAACGGCCTGGCGCGGCTCGGCGCGACGGTGGTGCACCAGGGCAACGCCAAGGTGCACGTGTCCGGCCACTCGCCGGCCGGCGAGCTGCTGTTCCTCTACAACGCCGTGCGACCGTCGAACGTGATGCCGGTGCACGGCGAGTGGCGGCACCTGCGGGCGAACGCGGCGCTGGCCGTGGCCACGGGCGTGAACCCCGACCGGGTCGTCATCGCCGAGGACGGCGTGGTGGTGGACCTGGTCGACGGCAAGGCCGCGATCAGCGGCAAGGTCGAGGTGGGCCACGTCTACGTCGACGGCCTGTCCGTCGGCGACGTCGGCGAGTCCACGCTGTCCGACCGGCTCGTGCTGGGCGAGGGCGGGTTCATCGCGATCACCGTGGCCGTCGACTCCAGCTCCGGCCGGGCGGTCGCGCCGCCGACCGTGTCCGGCCGCGGTTTCTCCGACGACCCGAAGGCGCTGGACCAGGCGATCTCGTTGGTGGAGATGGAGCTGTCCCGCACCGAGGCCGAGGGGATCACCGACTCGCACCGCATCGCCCAGGCCGTGCGCCGGGTGGTGGGCCGCTGGGTCGCCGAGACCTACCGCCGCCGGCCGATGATCGTGCCCACCATCATCCCCGTGGACTGACCGCCCGTGCGCGGGGTGGAGAGGACGTGACGTGGCCGAGGTGCTGCTGTTCCACAACGCGCACGGGTTGACGCCCGGTGTCGCGGCCTTCGCCGAGCAGTTGGCGGAGGCCGGGCACACCGTGCACGTGCCGGACCTGTTCGAGGGACAAGTCTTCGTCGACCTGGGCGACGGCCTGGACTACGCGGAGCGGGTCGGGTACGGCACGATCGCCGGACGCGGCCTCCAGGCGGCCGAAGGGCTGCGCGGCGACGTCGTCTACGCCGGGTTCTCGCTCGGCGTGCTGCCCGCGCAGATGCTGGCCCAGACCAAGCCCGGCGCGGCCGGCGCGCTGCTGTTCAGCGCGTGCGTGCCGGTGTCGGAGTTCGGGTCCGCGTGGCCCGCCACCGTGCCCGTGCAGGTGCACGCCATGGCGGGCGACGAGCTGTTCGTGGACGACGGCGACATCGACGCGGCGCGTGCGCTGGTCGCGGGCGCGGCGGACGGCGAGCTGTTCCTCTACCCCGGCGACCGGCACCTGTTCGCCGACCCCAGCCTGTCGTCCTACGACGAGGTGGCCGCCATGCTGCTGATGGAACGCGTGCTGGCGTTCCTGAACTAGCCGCCGGCCCGGGGTTCGGTACCACCGGTACACACCTGATCCCTTGGGGTGGAATCGGCCCGACCGGCTGGAAACCGCAGGTCAGGCGGCCCTAGCGTGCCCGCATGGAGTCACGCATGTCGAACGCGCTCAGCCGGGAGCCGGGTGACGCCCTCCGCCAGGCCCGTCGCCGGTCGCGGGTGAAGACCGGGACGTTGATCGAGGAGTTGGGCTGGTCCGCGGGCAAGCTCTCGAAGCTGGAGGGCGGGACGCGCGGCACCAGCCCGACGGACATCGCCCGGTTCGCCGGGCACCTCCGCGCCGAGCCCGACACCTTCGAGCGCATCATGGCGCTGGCGCACGAACCTCCGACGGGCCACTACGTCCGCCCGCACGGCGTCGCGATGCCGGACAGCCTGCGCATCCTGATCATCCACGAGCAGGCCGCCAGGACGATCTGCTGCTACCAAACCCTCTTCATCCCCGGTCTGCTGCAAACCCGTGATTACGCCAGCGCCCTGATGGGCGACGCACCGGCCGCCGCCCAGGCCGTGGACGACCGGATGGCCCGCCAGAGGATCTTCGACCAGCCACAGGCCCCGAAGGGCCGGTTCTTCATCTACGAGGCCGCACTGCACCGGATGGTGGGCGGGCCTCAGGTCATGTACGAGCAGATGCTCCAACTGCTGTTCCGGGGAGGAGTGCGCCTGATCCCGTTCGCCGCCGGCCTGCCCGTGTCGCTGAACACCGCGTTCACCTTCATGACGTTCGCGGACCACCTCCCGGTGACCTACGTCGAGCACGGCTCGGAGTCGTTGTTCCTGGACTCCGCCGAATCCACCAAGGCGTATCTGATGTGCTGCAACGACCTCGCACGGGTCGCCCTCACTGAGGAACAATCGCGGTCAGCGTTCGCCAAGTGGGCGGACCGGTTCGAGCGACTGCGGGAGGCCAGTGGTGCGGCAGGAGGCAGTCAGGTGGCGTAAGAGCAGCCACAGCGCCGGGGTTGGCACGGATTGCGTCGAGGTGGTGGTCGCGTCCGAGGCCGTGGGCGTGCGGGACTCCAAGAACACCACTCCGCGGTTGGTGTTCAGCCCTGCCGCGTGGCGCGCCTTCCTCGATCGCCTGTAGGCCGGTGGCGGGGGGGGGGGGGCGGGGGCCCCCCCCCCCCCCCCGCCCCCCCGCCCCCCCCGGGCCGACACCCGGCCGGCGCGCCGGGGGGGGGGGGGCGC
>NZ_JBHYXZ010000014.1:18079-22890 GCF_042752395.1 Actinosynnema sp. NPDC059335
GTCGTCGGGGACGACCGCGCCGGCCTCAGCCCGACGTCGGCCGCCACGGGCTCCTGCCCGTCGTCGGCCGCGTGGGGTCGTGGAACTTCGGCAGGTCCGGCTCGTCGCGCCGCAGCGGCACCAGGCCCTCGGTGATCGCGCGCATGATCCGCTCGTGCGCCCGCCGCGCGTCGCCGGGCCTGCCGTCCGCCAGCCCGGACAGGTCGACCGGCTTGCCGAAGTGCACCTTGAACGTCGGCCGCCGCCGCAGCCCGCGCACGTAGGACGTGAGGTAGGGCTTGAAGTCCTGCCACCCGCTCACCCGCGTGTTGCCCCAGTAGACGGCTTCGTGCGCGCCCCACTGGCTCACCGGCACCACCGGGATGTCGCCGCTGAGCGCGAGCCTGGCCGCGCCGGTCTTGCCCCGTTCCGGCCACAGCCCGGGGTCCAGGCTGATCCGGCCCTCCGGGTACATGGCGATGGGGTCGCCGCCGCGTTTGAGGGCTTCGACGGTGCGGTGGTAGGCGTCGCCGACGTCCGCCGCCGCGCGGTCCACCCGCAGGTGGCCGGACGCCCGCAGCGCGGGACCCATGATCGGCGCGTCGAGCAGCCCTCCCGCGAGCAGGAAGCGCGGCGCGACACCGATCCTGCGGCACGCCGCGATCAGCACGAACGGGTCGAGGTTGCCGATGTGGTTGGACGCGAGCAGCAGTGGACGTCCCCGGAGGTCCGCCGGGATGTCGCCGGTGACTTCGAGTCGTCCGCTGAGACCGACGAACCCTCGGTCGACGGTGGTCAGCACGCGCCACAGCAGTGGTGTGGGCACGCGCGCAGGCTACGGCGTGTCGAGGTGTCGGCGCACCGGGTTCGGGGCAACCATGGGCGTCGGGCCGCGCACGTCACGTCCCGCCGTGAGCGTTGGGGCTGCTGGGGCGGGAGGGACTACCGTATACACCATGGCCGGCCGAACTGGGACCTCGCGCAAGGGCACGACCCGCCGCTCCGGATCCGGGTCGAAGCCGCGGTCCGGCGGGTCCCGCGCCGGGGCGGCGCGACCGGCGGCCAAGCGGTCGCCCGCCAGACGCGCGCCCGCGAAGCGGTCCTCCGGTTCCGTCGGCCGGGTCTGGGGCGTGCTCGGCCGCGGCGTCGGCTCGGTCGTCCGGGCGGTCGGCCGCGGCAAGGAGCTGGACCCCGCGCACCGCCGCGACGGCCTGGCGCTGCTGCTCATCTCGGTCGCCGTGATCACCGCCGCGGGCGTGTGGTGGCAGGCCGGCGGACCGGTCGGCCAGTGGGTCGACGTCGCCGTCCGCAGCTCCGTCGGCGGCCCCGCGGTGATCGTGCCCGTGGTGCTGCTGGCGATCGGCGTGACGCTGATGCGCACCGACCCCAACCCGGAGGCGCGGCCACGCCTGGTGATCGGCGCGATCCTGGTGGCCGTCGGCTTCCTCGGCGTGTTCCACCTCGCGGGCGGCCTGCCGATGGACCCGGTCGCCCGCCGCGACGCGGGCGGCGCGCTCGGCTACCTCTCCGGCGGGTTCCTCGCCCAGGGCCTCACGCCGTGGGTCGCCGGCCCGCTGCTGGTGCTGATCTTCGGGTACGGCGTGCTGCTGCTGGTGCACGTGCCGGTCCGCGAGGTGCCCGCGCGGCTCGGCGGTCTGCTGCACCGCAGGTCCGACCGGGTCGAGGGGTTCGGCGTCGAGGAGGACGGCGAGCCGGTGGCCGAGGTCGAGGAGAAGCCGGTCAAGCTGCGCCGCCCGTCCCGCAGCCGCCGCCAGGCCGCGACCGCGCCCGACGCCGACGAGCAGCCCGAGCTGCCGCTGGACGAGGAGCCGCCGCCCCCGCCGCCCCCGGTCAGGCCGACGCCCAAGCCGAAGGCGACCCCGGAGACCCCGAAGACGGCCGCGATCGCCGTGCGCGCGGTCGAGGGCGACTACCGCCTGCCGCCGCCGACCATCCTCAAGGACGGCGACGCGCCGAAGGCCCGCAGCAAGGCCAACGACCTCATGATCGAGGCCATCTCCGGCGTGCTCGACCAGTTCTCCATCGACGCGCAGGTCACCGGCTTCACCCGCGGCCCGACGGTCACCCGGTACGAGGTCGAGCTGGGACCCGGCGTGAAGGTCGAGAAGATCACCGCGCTGACCAAGAACATCGCCTACGCGGTGGCCACGGACAACGTGCGGCTGCTCGCGCCCATCCCCGGCAAGTCCGCGGTCGGCATCGAGGTGCCCAACAGCGACCGCGAGATGGTGCGGCTGGGCGACGTGCTCCGCTCGCCGTCCACGGTCAAGGACAACCACCCGATGGTCATCGGGCTGGGCAAGGACATCGAGGGCCACTTCGTCACCGCGAACCTGACCAAGATGCCGCACCTGCTGGTCGCGGGCTCCACGGGTTCCGGCAAGTCGAGCTTCGTCAACTCGATGCTCGTCTCGCTGCTGGCCAGGGCGACGCCGGACGAGGTGCGGATGATCCTGATCGACCCGAAGATGGTCGAGCTGACGCCGTACGAGGGCATCCCGCACCTGATCACGCCCATCATCACCCAGCCGAAGAAGGCCGCCGCCGCGCTGGCCTGGCTGGTCGAGGAGATGGAGCAGCGGTACCAGGACATGCAGGTCAACCGGGTGCGGCACATCGACGACTTCAACCGGAAGGTGCGGTCGGGCGAGATCACCGCGCCGCCCGGCAGCGAACGCGAGTACCGGCCGTACCCCTACATCATGGCGATCGTGGACGAGCTGGCCGACCTGATGATGACCGCGCCGCGCGACGTCGAGGACGCCATCGTCCGGATCACGCAGAAGGCGCGTGCGGCGGGCATCCACCTGGTGCTGGCGACGCAGCGGCCCTCGGTGGACGTGGTGACGGGCCTGATCAAGACGAACGTGCCGTCGCGGCTGGCGTTCGCCACGTCGTCGCTCACCGACTCCCGCGTCATCCTGGACCAGCCGGGCGCGGAGAAGCTGATCGGCATGGGCGACGGCCTGTACCTGCCGATGGGCGCGTCGAAGCCGGTGCGCATCCAGGGCGCGTACGTCGGGGACGACGAGATCGCCGAGATCGTCAACTACACCAAGGACCAGGCGCAGCCCGAGTACACCGACGGCGTGACGGCGGCGAAGGCGGGCGAGAAGAAGGAGATCGACGCCGACATCGGCGACGACCTGGAGCTGCTGATCCAGGCGGCCGAGCTGATCGTCACCTCCCAGTTCGGCTCGACGTCCATGCTCCAGCGCAAGCTGCGGGTCGGGTTCGCCAAGGCGGGCCGGCTCATGGACCTGCTGGAGACGCGTGGCGTGGTGGGGCCGTCGGAGGGCTCGAAGGCCCGCGAGGTGCTGATCAAACCGGACGAGCTGGATTCCGTGGTCTACCTCATCCGCGGCGGCTCCGGGCCGGACGACGAGCCGGAGGACTGAGCCCGCCTCGGTTCCCGGGCGGGTTCGACGTCGAATTCCGGTCGAACATTCCGGTCGAACGGATCGAATTGTCGTATTCACGCCACGCGTTTGACCGGACGTGAAGCGAGCTGCGATAGTTTTTCTTCTCCGCCGCTCCCGACAGATCATCCGGACGCCTTCCGCCGAAGCGTCGAAGCGCTTCGACAGAGGGCGCGACGACGTGGGCAACGATGCCCGGGAAGAAGCGCCATGAAGAGGATGCGTTCAGCCGCTCTCGCGATCGCCCTGGTGGGGTCCCTGCTCGGTGCCACCGGGGTGGCTCAGGCCGCCACCTGGTCGTCCAGCGACCAGTGGGCGACCTGGTCGAACGGCGGGTACACGGTCCGCAACAACATCTGGGGCTCCGGAGCCGGGTTCCAGTCGATCTGGGCGAACTCCTACAGCAACTGGGGCGTGTGGGCGAACCACCCGAACACCGGCGGCGTGAAGTCGTACCCGCACTCGGCGAAGATGGTCAACCGCAAGCTCAGTTCGCTGAGCCGGCTTTCCAGTTCGTTCAACGTGACGCGGCCGGGGGCGGGCGCGTATGCGACGACATATGACATCTGGGCCGACAACCACGCGTACGAGATCATGATCTGGATGAACAAGCAGGGCGCGGTCGGCCCGATCGGGTCGAGGCAGACGACGGTGTCCGTCGGCGGCCACACCTGGGACGTGTACCGCGGTTCGAACGGCTCCAACGCCGTGTTCTCGTTCGTGCGGACGAGCAACACCGACGCCGGCACGGTCGACGTGCTCGCGGTGCTGAAGTGGATCGGGTCGCGCGGCTGGTACGGCGACGTGACCGTCGGCGACGTGCAGTTCGGGTTCGAGATCACGTCGTCGTCGGGCGGCATGGACTTCCGGTCGAACAGCTTCTCGATCACGACCTGACCGCGCCGCCCGTCCCGCCGACCCGGCCGCACCGGGCCGGCGGGACGGGCCGGGGCGTCAGCTCGCGCCGAACTCGCGCACCGCCTGGTAGTACAGGTCGGCCGTGCGGTTGCAGGTCCAGTTGCCCGCGCACTGGTTGTAGAGGTCCGACTTGAACTTGTTGTCGATCGTCAGCCGGGTGGACTCGGTGAACCGGCCCTGCCGCTTGTAGTTGCGGTAGCCGAAGTCGTGCCGGTGGCACGCCGGCAGGAACTTGAACCCGAACGGGTTGTCCGGCGACCACGAGCAGCCGTCCGACGACCAGTCGAGCTGGTCGCTGTACGGCCGCTGCGCGCGCAGCGAGCTGAACTGCGACAGGGTCTTGCTGAAGAGGTAGTCGTCGGTCACGGCGGGCGCGTTGATGGCCGCCTGGGCGACGCCGGCGCCGGCCCGCCGGGCGGGGGCGGCGAGCACCACGGCGATCCCCTTGCGCAGCGAGCTGTGTCTTATAAACAT
>NZ_JBHYXZ010000014.1:22900-31756 GCF_042752395.1 Actinosynnema sp. NPDC059335
AACTCACACCCCCCCCCCACAGCCAGCGGCGAGAGCGCGCGGCGGGCGGCCGGCCCCGGGGGGCCCCCGCCGCCCCCCCCCGCCCCCCCCCCGGCGCCGGCCAGCAGGGCGAGCGAGGCGACCACGACGGCGAACGCGTTGCGCAGGGATTTCGCGAGCACTGTTCTTCCCCTCGGTATTCGGGTTTGAGGGGTTCTTACCGGCGGGGGATCGACGCCCGACAGCCCCGATCGGCTCATACCGCGGCAACGACGGGTGAACGTGGAGCGGACCGCGACCGACCGCACGGGCCGGCGTCGGGGTTCCCGCAGCGCCAAGGGGTGCGCCGACGGCCGCGCGCCCCCCGAGCCGCCGCTGCGCCACCCGGGGGCAGACCGGCTGCGCCACCCCGCCCACCGCGACCGGGCCCGATCGCCCACCGCGTTGCCCGATCCCGGGCAACGCCGGCTCGTCCGCCGAGGCGATCCCGTGCGCCACCCGCCACTTCGCGCAGCCGCACCCCGGTCCACATCGGACCTACGCGCCCGGGGCGCACCCCCGTCGGCGGTAGTACTCCGACACCCACGGCCCGACCAGGCCGACCGCCATCAGGTACCCGAACGCCACCAGGGCCACCACCGGGCCGACCGCCGCGGCCACCGGCGGCACCACCAGCGATTCCACGACGAACACCAGCACCCAGAACAGCAGCCGCTTCACGCCGGACCGCAGCGGGTGCCTGCCGATCGAGCGGTCGTACCGGTATCCGGCGCGCAGGGTCGCCAGCGCGCCCACGAGTGCGATCACGGCGTCCCCCTCCGCCCGCCGCGGGCGACCGGACGCCTCCGCGCGCCGCCGGGGTGGTCGAGCGGGCGAGCCGAACCCCTCAGCACCGGCTCGGACCGCTCGACCGACACCCCCGCCCCGACGCCGGGCACGAGCGCGTTCACCGGACCGGCTCGTCGTGGTCGTCGCCCCGGTCGAGGAACCGCCGGATCGCCGGCTCGTCGGGGAACTCGTCCTCGTCGGTCTCGATGAGACGTTCCGCGATGGGCACCGGTTCCTCCACCCAGGCGGGCCGGAAGTCGTCGCCGGGCAGCAGTTGGTGGCGGCGGGCGAACTCCTCGGCGGCGTCGCGGATCGACTCGCGCAGCGTGCCGATGACCACCGTCTCGGCCGTGTAGGTCAGCTCCACGAGCAGCGCGCGCATCCGGTCGAGCTGGTCCTCCTGGTCGGCGTTGTCCGCCAACTGCGGCCACAGCCTGCGCTCGAACACCTCCACGAAGTCCGCCGCGATGCCGTCGGTGGCCTGGCGGAGGTTCGCGAACTTGTCGAGCACGTCGTCGCTGGGCACGCTCAGCGCGGCGAGGCGGTTGCCCGCCTCCAGTGCCCACCGGCGCACGTGCGGCCAGCCGCGCCGCCAGCGGACCAGGCCGAGCTGCACGGCGCGGCGCAGCACGCGCGGGCGCACGTCGCCCAGCGGCACCAGGCGGCTGATGTCGCGGACCTTGATCCGGACCCAGTCGTCAGGCCCTTCCTCGTCGCCGACCCCGAGCACCGCCGCGACGCTCGCGCCCTTCTCCCGCGCCCGGACCAGCTCGGCGATGGCGGGCAGCGAGAAGCCGCGGGCCTGGAGGCGTTGGACCAGGGCGAGGCGCTCCACGTGGGAGGCGTCGTAGTAGGCGACGCGGCCCTGCCTGCGGGGCGCGTGCAGCACGCCCTTGGTCTGGTACATGCGGATCGTGCTGCCGGGCAGGCCCACCCGGACCGCCAGCTCGTCGACCGTCAACTGCTCCTGCGCCTGCTCCACGCCACCGATCGTGACGGGTCGGTGTTCGTTGAGTCAAGACTCTTCGAGTTTTTACTCGAAGAGTTACAGGTGGAGCAGCATGCGCGAGTTGCCCAGGGTGTTCGGCTTGACGTACGAGAGGTCGAGGAACTCCGCCACGCCCTCGTCGGCCGACCGCATGATCTCCTCGTACACCTCGGGGGACACCGGCGTGCCGTCGATCTCCACGAAGCCGTGCCGACCGAAGAACTCGGTCTCGAAGGTCAACACGAACAACCGCTCCAGTTGCAGCTCGCGGGCCGTCTCGATCAACCGGCTGACGATGCGGTGCCCGATGCCCCGCCCCAACGCCGAGGGCGTCACCGCGACCGTGCGGATCTCGGCCAGGTCCTCCCACAGCACGTGCAGCGCGCCGCAGCCGAGCACCACGCCGTCCTCCTCGGCGACCCAGAACTCCTGGATGTCCTCGAAGAGCGTGACGAGCGGCTTGGCCAGCAGCACCTTGCCGGCGTAGGCGTCGATGAGCGCCTTCATGGCTCTCACGTCACCGGTGCGGGCGCGCCGCACGTTGATCGGGTCGTTCACGGTGCAAACGTATGCCCAGCCTCCCCGCGCCGAGCACTCAGGTGAGCCGCGTCATGCGGGCCCGTACCCGGCGGTCGACAGAGGGTGACTTCCTCCTGGAGGCCGCCAGGGTGGCTCTCGTGCGGTTTACTTGCACCAAACCCGCCGAGAACTCTCTGTCGGAGGTGTCAGGTGCTCCGGAGCTTCCGCCTCGGCAACCACCGGTCGTTCCGCGACGAGCAGGAACTGCTGCTCATGCCGGTGTACGCCAGGGCCCGCGAGGTGCTGCCCGTCGCGGCCGTCTACGGGGCGAACGCGTCCGGCAAGTCCAACCTGCTCGACGGCCTGAGGTTCATGGCCGACGCGGTGCGGGACTCGTTCGGCCAGTGGCGACCGGGCGGCGGCGTGCCGCGTCGCCCGTTCAAGCTCGACCCGGCCGCCGTGGGGCGGCCGTCCGTCTTCGTCGCCGAGTTCGTCGAGGGCGGGGTGCGCTACACCTACGGTTTCGAGGTCGACGACGAGCGCGTCCTGGCGGAATGGCTCTACAGCTACCCGCAGAAGCGCAAGCGCGTTCTGTTCGAACGGTCGGGTGGCCGGACGAAGTTCGGCAAGGCGGTCGCGGAGAACGCGGCCAAGGTCGAGGTGCTGGAGCAATTCCTGCGCCCGAACGCGTTGTTCCTCAGCTTGGCCGCGCAATCCAACGTGGCGGCACTGATTCCGCCGTACCGGTGGATCACCGAGCAGGTGCGTTTCCGCTCGGACGAGGAACAGGACGACCTCGCGCTCCAGGTCGCGAACTTCCTCGGCGACGACGAGGAACTCCGCAGTCGATTCGTCGACCTGCTGCGGGCCGCGGACCTCGGGATCGTCGGCATCGAGCTGAACGACGACACCTCTCCGACGACGGCCGGCGATTGGCTCCGGGCGATCGAAGGCATGGGGCTCGCACCTTCCCGGGATCTCGACCCCGCGTTGCTCCGGAAGGTGGCGGACGCGGCGGCGGCCGTCGCGAGGGACGGGGCTCGTCGCGTGGAGCTGGTGCACGGGGACGGCACCCCCTTCTCGCTGGTCGAGGAGTCGGCCGGCACCCGCTCCTGGTTGCGGTTGCTGCCCGATGTGCTCGGTGTCCTGAAGCAGGGAGGTGTGCTCGTCGTGGACGAGATCGACGAGAGCCTGCACTCCCTGATCACCGCTCGGTTGATCGCGCTCTTCAAGGACCCGCTGACCAACGAGGGGAACGGGCAGCTGATCTTCACCACGCACGACGCGACGTTGTTGCACCCGCCCCTGGCGGAGGAGGTGCTGGACCGGGACGAGATCTGGTTCGTGGAAAAGGACCGGAACGGCGCGAGCACCCTCTACCCGCTCTCCGACTTCAGACCGCGTCGTGAGGACAACCTGGAGAGGCGTTACCTGGCCGGCCAGTACGGCGCCGTTCCGCACCTGTACCAGGAGCTTTTCGTGAACGCCGTGCGGGGTGACGACGATGGCGAGGCGTGAGAACTCGCAACGCCGTTCGAGGCGGACGGTTCCCGCGCGCCGGAACAACGTGTTGGTGGTCAGCGGTGGGGAGAAGACCGAGAACCAGTACTTCTCCGGGCTCCGATTGGCCCGCCGCGTGCCGATCACGGTGAAGTGCAAGGTCGACGCGCCGCACAACCTGGTCAAGTACGCCGCCAGGCTCCGCGACCGGTACCGCGAGGAGTTCCAGGCGGTGTGGTGCGTGGTCGACGTGGACAACTTCGACATCGCCGCCGCCGTGCGGGAAGCCGACACCGCGAAGGTGAACCTCGCGGTGTCCGACCCGTGCTTCGAGTTGTGGCTCCTCCTGCACTTCGCGGACCACCGCGCGCACATCCCGGACTACCGCGCCGCCCGGGACCCGCTCGCCCGCCACGTCCCCGGTTACGACAAGAAACTCGACTACGCGGCGTTCGACCCCGGCGTGGAGGAAGCCGTCGCCCGCGCGGCCCGGTTGGGACCGGACAACCCGGTCACCGGCGTCGGCCGCCTCGTCGGAGCGGTGCTCCACGCCTGACCCGGATCGCACACCGCACGGGCGGACGGGTACCCGGGCCGCGCCGGTTACGCTGAGCACCGTGTCTTCCCCCACCACGTCCAAGCGCGTCGCCATGCTGACCCTCGGGTGCGCCCGCAACGAAGTCGACTCCGAAGAACTCGCCGGCCGCCTCACCGCCGGCGGTTGGGAGCTGGTCGACGACGAAGCCGACGTGGTCGTGGTCAACACGTGCGGCTTCGTGGAGTCCGCCAAGAAGGACTCCGTGGACACCCTCCTCGCCGCCGCCGACAGCGGCGCGAAGGTGGTCGCGGTCGGGTGCATGGCGGAGCGCTACGGCGCCGAGCTGGCCGACAGCCTGCCCGAGGCGCACGCCGTGCTCGGGTTCGACCACTACGCCGACCTCGCCGACCGCCTGGACGACGTCCTCGCCGGCCAGGCCATCGCGTCGCACCAGCCGGTCGACCGCCGCACCCTCCTCCCGCTCACCCCGGTCCAGCGGCCGGCCGCGGTCGAGGAGGTGCAGGTGCCCGGGCACGGCTGGGGCCCGCGCGTGCTGCGCACCCGCCTCGCGGACACGCCCGTCGCGCCGCTGAAGATCGCCTCCGGCTGCGACCGGCGGTGCGCGTTCTGCGCCATCCCGTCGTTCCGCGGCGCGTTCGTGTCCCGCCACCCGGACGAGGTGGTGGCCGAGGCGATGTGGCTGGCCGAGCAGGGCGTGCGCGAGGTGTTCCTGGTCTCCGAGAACTCCACCTCCTACGCCAAGGACCTGCCCCGCGAGCTGGGCGGCCTGGAGCGGCTGCTCGCGCGGCTCGCCGCGGTGCCCGGCATCGACCGCGTCCGCGTGTCGTACCTCCAGCCCGCGGAGACCAAGCCGAGCCTGGTCAAGGCCATCGCCACCACCGAGGGCGTCGCCGACTACTTCGACATGTCCTTCCAGCACTCCAGCGAGCCCGTGCTGCGCCGGATGCGCCGGTTCGGCTCCACCGAGTCCTTCCTCGGCCTCGTCGAGCAGATCCGCTCCCACGCGCCGCGCGCGGGCATCCGCAGCAACGTCATCGTCGGCTTCCCCGGCGAGACCGAGGAGGACGTGGCCGAGCTGGAGCGCTTCCTCACCGCCGCCCGCCTGGACGCGGTGGGCGTGTTCGGCTACTCGGACGAGGACGGCACCGAGGCCGAGGGCCTGCCGGGCAAGCTGGACGCCGACACCATCGCCGAACGCGTCGCCCGCGTGTCGAACCTGGTCGAGGAGCTGACCGCGCAGCGCGCGGAGGAGCGCGTCGGCGACGAGGTCGTCGTCCTGGTCGAGACCGCGGAGGACGACGAGAACGACTGCGTCGGCCGGGCCGCCCACCAGGCGCCCGAGGTGGACGGCGAGTGCGTGATCACCAACGCCGACGGCCTGCGGGTCGGCGACCTGGTGCGCTGCCGGGTCGACGTGTCCGAGGGCGTCGACCTGGTCGTCTCCGCGATCGAGGTGCTCCCGAGGTGACCGAACCCGCGCGCGTGCCGGTGCTGAACATCGCCAACGTGCTGACGATGTCCCGGCTGGTGCTCGTGCCGGTGTTCCTCTACCTGCTGTTCGCCGAGGGCGGCCACCAGCCGTGGTGGCGGCTGGCCGCCTTCGGCGTGTTCGCCGTGGCGTCGGTCACCGACCACGTCGACGGCAACCTGGCCCGCAAGCTGGGCCTGATCACCGACTTCGGCAAGATCGCCGACCCGATCGCGGACAAGGCGCTGACCGGCGCCGCGCTGGTGGGCCTGAGCCTGCTGGGCGAGCTGCCGTGGTGGGTGACGGTCGTCATCGCCGTGCGCGAGCTGGGTGTCACGCTGCTGCGCTTCTGGGTCATCCGGCACGGCGTGATCCCGGCCAGCCGCGGCGGCAAGGCCAAGACGCTCGTGCAGATCGTGGCCATCGGCCTGTACCTGCTGCCGCTGCCGCCCTGGCTGGACCTGCTCCCGGTGGTCACCATGGGCGCGGCCGTGGTGCTGACCGTCGTCACGGGCGTCGACTACGTGATCCGCGCCTTCCGGCTGCGGGCCCGCGGCAAGCGCGCGGTGGCCGGGGCGTGACCGCCGCCGACGTCGTCCGGGCGCTCCGGGACCGCGGCGAGACCGTCGCCGCGGCCGAGTCGCTGACCGCCGGCCTGGTGACCGCCGAGCTGGCCTCCGTGCCCGGCGCCAGCGCCGTGGTGCGCGGCGGTCTCGTCGTCTACGCCACGGACCTCAAGCACACGCTCGCGGGCGTGGACGCCGCCCTGCTGGCCGAGCACGGCGCGGTGCACCCCGAGGTGGCCCGGCAGCTCGCCGAGGGCGCACGCGCCCGCTGCGGCGCGACGTGGGGCCTCGGGCTGACCGGGGTGGCGGGCCCGGACCCGCAGGACGGGGTGGCGCCGGGCACGGTGCACGTCGGTTTGTCCGGTCCGTCCGGTTCGGTCGTGCGCACGCTCACTCTGGGTGGTGGCCGTGACGAAGTCCGCAAGAGTTCGACGGTCGCGGCCCTGGATCTCCTGCTGGACCACCTCAAGATCCCCGTCGAGTGACGTGAGCAGGGCGTTCGCCCTCATCGCCGACCACGCACGCGGGAACTTACCCGGCAGTTCACTCGTTCGCCCTTGGCGGACGTGTCGGGAAGTCACTGCCCGTCGACGGGACGGGTCGGTAACGTGGTGGCACGGCCGGCCGGAAGGAGGCGCGCGATGACCGTGCTGCTACGCGAGGCGATCGGTGATCGGCTCCGCCATGCCCGCACCACCCAACGCCGCACGCTGCGCGAGGTCTCCAGGACCGCCCGCGTCAGCCTGGGGTACCTCTCCGAGGTGGAGCGTGGCCGCAAGGAGGCGTCCAGCGAGCTGTTGGCCGCGATCTGCGAAGCGCTGGACCTGCCCCTGTCGGAGCTGCTGCACCTGGTCGCCTCGGACATCGGCGCGGTCCAGCAGCCCGTGCCCACGCCTGCCGAGCTGGCCGAGCGCAGCACCGCGCCCGCCGCGGCGGCGGGCCTGGAGGGCGGCAGCCTGGTGCCCGCGGTGATCGGCAACGACCTGTCCGACCTGCGGCTTCAGCCCGTGCTCACGCACCGGCTCTCGACCTCGATCAGCAAGCCGCGCGACGCGGTGGTGGCGGCGTAACCCCAGTTCACCCGTGCCAGAGCCGAGCCGGTCCGACCGGCTCGGCTCTCCGCGCTTGCAACGACTTGGCAACCCGGTGTGGGGTCGCCGCGTCCACCGGGGGCGCGCGGGGCAGGATGACCATGCCGACGAAAGTCGGGGGTGACTCAGGGTGAACCCGGAGATCTCCCCGGGTCGGTGGAAGCAGCGCGGGACAACTGACACGATGGAACCAACACCGGCACCGGGTCGTTGCCAATCACGAGCGCGAGCCAGGGAAGTGCGGAGAAGGCAGGCGTAGGAGATGGCCAACCCTTTCGTGAAGGCATGGAAGTACTTCATGGCGGCTTTCTCGTCGAAGATCGACGAGCACGCCGACCCGAAGGTGCAGATCCAGCAGGCCATCGAGGAGGCTCAGCGGCAACACCAGGCGCTGTCCCAGCAGGCCGCCGCGGTGATCGGCAACCAGCGCCAGCTCGAGATGAAGCTCAACCGCCAGCTCGGTGAGGTGGAGAAGCTCCAGGCATCCGCACGCCAGGCGCTCGTGCTCGCCGACGAGGCGCGGGCCAAGGGCGACGAGCAGCGCGCGACGCAGTTCGAGAACGCCGCGCAGGGCTTCGCCACCCAGCTGGTGACCGCCGAGCAGAGCATCGAGGACCTCAAGACCCTGCACGACCAGGCGTTGCAGGCCGCGACCCAGGCCAAGCAGGCCGTCGAGCGCAACGCGATGGTGCTCCAGGGCAAGCTCGCCGAGCGCACCAAGCTGCTCAGCCAGCTGGAGCAGGCGAAGATGCAGGAGCAGGTCTCCCACTCGCTGCGCCAGATGACCGAGCTGGCCGCGCCCAGCAACACGCCGTCGCTGGAGGAGGTCCGCGACAAGATCGAGAAGCGGTACACCACCGCGCTCGGGTCGGCGGAGCTGGCGCAGAACTCGGTGCAGGGCCGGATGCTGGAGGTCCAGCAGTCGACCACCGAGATGGCGGGCATGTCGCGGCTGGAGCAGATCCGCGCCTCGATGGCGGGCGGCAAGGTCGCCGGCGAGGTGACCGGCGGCCAGCCCGCGAGCGCGAGCGCGAGCATCCAGCAGGAGATCCAGCAGCGGGTGCAGCAGGCGCAGGCGCAGCCGACCCAGCAGATGCAGCAGAACCCGCCGGCGAGCCAGGGCTGAGAGGGTGGTGTCCGCGATGGAACCCCGGCGCAAGGCGGCCGGTGAGATCGTCCAGATCATCGGCGGCCAGCTCCAAGGGCAACTCGCGGACCAGGTGAAACGGCGGTACGCCGCCTGGAACGACCCGCGCGCGAAGCGGGAAACGGGGTAGCCGCGGTCGATGCGCGGGGTGTGCATGTGGGTTTTAGTTGTGGCGCCGAGGGGGGTCGGAGGCTCGCACACCCAGTGGGGT